>JABGQJ010000839.1 GCA_018648945.1 Victivallales bacterium | reverse complement strand
GATTGAAGTGGCCCTGCTGCTCCAGCTTGCGGAGAGCCTTCAGGCAACTGCTCTGCTGCCTGCGACCGAGGAGGTCCTCCAGTTCCAGGAGATCGCAGAGCCGATCGGCCACCTGCGTTCGCCCAAGCTCGGGGTTGGCCGCCAGCACCTGCTTGACCAGGGCGATGTTGGCCGGCTCGGAAAGGGTGCGCTTGACTTGGTTCTGGATTTCCATGCCGCCACTATAGACGGCGATTCCACCGTGTCCAGCTATCTGCTACGGGTAATGGGCAGGACTAGCCTGGATCATTCGTGCGCTTCGTCGCGAGAGCCAATCAGGCTAGGATCACTACCTGTCGGTTCTCGTCGGCTGAGCGCCGAAGGGCACCGTGAGCGGGCCCAGATCCAGCGGCCCGTCACTCCTGTCGCCTGTCATCTCAGGCACCGTGAACTTGTGCCGCAACCGCCCGCTTCTCCCAGGACGGAGTGGATTGCCTCTCGTGTCGCCCAGGCGGAAGGACAGGGCATAGAGACCGGCCGGGATGTCCTCGGCTCGGAAGGTGCCATCGGCCTGCACCGAGACTGCGTACTGCTTGAACTCTGGCTGAGGTCGGGAAGACGAAGCCCACCTTTGCCTTTCCACGAACGCCTTGCCCGCCTTGCTCTTCAGCCACTCTCGCCAACGTTTCGCGCGCTCGGCCGGCGGTAGTTTGGCCATGGCCAGGAGAGGGTTGGCTTCGGCAGGTTGGCGTGCCGCGCGAAGACTGCCCTGGACCATCGCCCAGTCCATCTTTTCCGTTGCCCCCTGGGGAACAGCCAGTTGCCCGGTGACGGGGCGCCCCTTGCCGCCAAAGGCCAGCCGAAGGGTCTTGCCAGAGACGAACTCGCATTCCTGGCCTCGGGTGATCGTCGTGGAGTGCGCCCCGAGGGCTGTCCGGATACCGACGATGCCTCTGCCGGGGGGCACGCGCGGGAAGACGAAGCTCCCCAGGCCATCGGTTGTCGCCTCTTGCTCGTGGTGGATCCTCACCTTCGCGGACCGTTCGCTGGGGAGCAGCTGAATCTGCATATTGCGGCCATTGGCAGGGCTCTTGCCGATGTGGTACGTGCCTTCCACGCGCGCCCAAGGCAGCAAGGCGAGTCCAGGCGACTTGGCGTGGGTTGCGCTGTCCCTCTCCACGTATCCCCCATCGTGAAGAGCCACGAGCCGCCAATCCCCCGTCTGCATGGGGAAGGAGTAGCGCCCGTCGGCGCCCGTTTCTTGCTTGGCTGCGCTGGTATGCCGTGGAGCTCGTCCGTTCTGCACGCGGAAGGAGGAGCCGGGGGTGACCAGAAAGACCTCTGCCCCCGTCGCCAGGTTGCCGTCTGGCAACCGCACCTGTCCACAGATGTCGATCCCCTTCTTGAGCGCAAAGTCGAGGGTCTTCTTGCCTTCGTCGATACCGAATTCGCGGGAGATGAGCGGGGCATATCCCCTTGCTTCGGCCTTCAGCAGATAGGCGACGCGCATCTGGCCACCGCCCATGCCCCACTGGGGGAACGTGCAGGAGAAGTGCCCGTCCGTCGATGCCACGGCTTGGCTGCGTTGCCAATGCGGGGTGCTGCGGGCCGTGCTCCCGGCTTGCCGCCACACCATGCCTGGCACCAGCGTGCAGGAACCCACCGATTCGCCGGTGAGCGCATCCCGCACCACGCCTTCGACCTGCAGGGGCTCGGACATGGCGACCACCTGCTCCTCGTCGCCGGCAGTGAGCCGATGGCCATGGAGAGATCTCAGCCCACTCTTGGTGAACTGGAACTGCACCTCGTCACTCGGGGCATTCTCCCACTCGAAGAGGCCGTCCTCTGGCGTCGTCATGTTCCAGGTGATGGTACTGGACCCTCGCCAACTCGAGACGGCGACGCGCACACCCGCGATCGGAGCGCCTTCGCTGTTCACGACTCGCCCCCGGATGGTGGCGGGAGGCTCCAGCTCGATAATGGGTTCCTCCATCCCCTCCTGTAGATCGATCTTGGCCAGAGCTGGCGCGAAGTCGTCAGCTTGCACGGTCAGCACGAGTTTGCCTGGCATGCTCTGCGGGAACTCGAAGCGCCCTTCTTCGTCGGTCCGCGCTCTGGGGCTGTCCCGTTGCCAGCGATCCCTGCCCTGGCGCACCTGCGCATCATGCACGCAGGTGCCGTCCGGCCCGATCACAATGCCGGAGAACAGCAGCCCTCGTCGCATCACCAGATTCGCCTTGCCGCTGCACAGTTGATGGATCGGCGGCGCCGGCGCGGGGCCGGACACGTACTCCTGATGCCGAAGAGCCATGGTGAGCCCGCGGGGGGTTGCCGGCATCAGAGACGCCTGCCAACGGCCCTCTGCATCGGCCAGAACAGTCGTCGTCCGGCTGTCGCCCGACCAGTATGCCTGCAGGCCCACCGATGCGTGGGGAATAGGCGCCCCGGCTTCGTCCACAACCACACCACCGTAGGATACGGCGCGCGTTAGCTGGACTGTCGTCGGAGCCCCGCCCGGCTCGGTCATGCGGACGTCAAAGGGGAGCATGCCCTTGGCGGTGACCCGGAGCATATGCCTGTCCTCGGGGTTGTTCACTGCCCGGACGGTGGCCTTGCCGGCCGCGTCGGTCTCTGCCGACCGGGACCAGTTCAGGCGCTCGGCGTCTACGGTCACGAGCGCTCCTGCCATGGGTGCGCCCTTCTCGTCGACCACCCGCACGGAGAACTCGGGTTCGTCCCGGCGCTCGCGAGGGGGCAGGTCATGCTCGGACTCGAAGCGCAAGCCGAGCAGTTCGAAGACGGCGGGTTCCGGCCCATGACAGTGGGGGTAGATGCGCACGATGATGATCTTGCCCTTGGGCGAAAGCTCCCGCAGATCGGCGGTGATCTCGTGGATCTCGCCATCGGCAATCAGATCCTCGTTGAGGACTGGTTGCACCTTCCCCTTTGCCGCCCCGCTGGTATCGTCCAGCCAGAGCAGCCTCTCCTCGGTGGCCAGGATGCCAGTGGCTCGGTAGGTCATCACGACGATGGGGTACCGCTGGGGATCGAAGGGAATCGCGAGCCGCCGCTCCCAGGGATGGCGCTTCCCTGGCTCTGCCACGCGCATGGTCGGGTGCCCCGCGTCCTGGTCGATCCCCACGATTCGCGCGTGGGGGGTGTTGGGCCAGTAGACGGACTGCCAATCCGCGACGGGATCAAGCACCACCGCGTCTTCCGGGGGTATGCTCCGCAGCGCTTCCTCGTCCAACTGCATCTGGGCCTGAACCGTCACCTGGCACGCCAATAGCGCGCCGATCATCCACAGAAGCCTCTTCATCCGTAT
>JABGQJ010000838.1 GCA_018648945.1 Victivallales bacterium | reverse complement strand
ACTACAACGACAAGGGTGAAGGCGACCCCAAGATCGTCCCCATCCAGCGCGGTCCCGGTGCCGTCGGCAAATGGCTTCCCAAGACCAACCGGCTGGAGATCCCCGCCAACATCGGGAGCCTGCGCGTGATGATCTGGGCCTCCGGCGATACCGCTGGCGAATTCCGCTGCGACGACATCTCCCTCCAGCCGCTTGCCGAGTAAGGGGAGGCGGGGCGGGAAGAGCCATGGACGACATGGACCTGCCTGCGGCGCATGGACGACATGGACGATGGACGAGATGGACCCCGCGGGCTCCCTGCCGCCATGTGCGCCTGGCCCCCTCAGCGCGTCGGCAGAGGCTTGGGGAGCCAGAGCATGTCCGGGCAGGGGCCGCGTTTGGGTTTGCTCTGCCGCGCGTTGGCCAGGGCTCCGGCCTTGCCGCCGTCATCACGGAAATTGGCCCCGATGCTGTATACGCCCCAGGTAGCGTCGCCCCAGGCGGGAGGGACCTTGCCGGTGCGGTACCGGAACGGCTTGCCATCGAAGGGATCGACAGGCACCCGAGGCAGGTACTTCGGCACCAGGGCGGCGAGGGCCTTCGGCGGCGCGCCCTTGTCCTTCTCGTAGGCCAGAATGGCCAGGTAGAGGGCGGTGCCGCGGAGCAGGGCATCCCGCTGGGCCATCTTCTCTTGGGCCCGCCCCAGGGCGGGGACCAGCATGCAGGCCAGGATGAACCCTACCGGATCCCGCTTGTTCAGGAAGGCCTGGGCAGGTTGGGGTTTGAGGTGGCCGAGGGTTGCTTTCATCCGCTTGGGCACGTCCTGATGGTAGGGCCTGTCGGCCAGATCCACCAAGTGCTGGTAGAGGGACGTGAAATCACGCTTCATGGCGGCAGGGGAGCTGCCGGTGAAGTCCTCGGCAAGATACATGAGAAGCCGCTGCTTCCACCTCGCCTGTTCGTTCCCGCCATTGATGACACCGAATCCCTGCTTGTGCACGAGATCGACACAGGCCAACCCAAAGAGTGCTTCGTAGCGCATGGCCTCCACAAAGGGCTCGACATGGTCAGAGATCCGCAGGATCTCCCGGGCCGTGCGCCGGAGGTCCTTGCTGGATACATCGCTGCGCATGGGGATTCGGCGCAGGGCGTCGGTGGCAATGGCGGTCATCGCCACATCCACGAGATGGTTGATCAGACAGCCGCCTCGGGAGATGAGGTTACCGAGGCGGATGCAGGTCAGCAGGTCGTCCATGGCCCCCGGCAGATCCCCGGTTCCCTCCTTCGCGTAGGCGGAAGCGGAGAGCAACCGACCCAGGTTCCGCGTCTCGCTCAGGTAGGGAAGCTGGAAGTCCGGGGTGGTGGCGGTGGGCACCTGCGGGTCCGGCGCGGCGATGGCCTCCCGGGCGAGCTCAAGATAGGGATCGCCGACCTCCAGAGCCATCCGGATCTTGTTGTAGTCGGGCACGGACCACGCCCCCTCGACCCCGAATGGCTGGGGTGGCTGGGCGGGAAACGGATGCTCCTGGAAGGACGTGCGGAGCATGTCCCAACCCTCGGCCCGCGTGCCCTCGAAGGAGACCTCCCCAGCCTGGAGTAGAAGGCCATAGGCGGAGTTCTCGCCGAAGTCCTTCTCGTGCCGCATGGGGCGAGTGGGCTCGATGCGCACCCCCGGCAGTGGCGTAATCCACGGTTCGCGACCATCGTTGATCACATTCAGCAGCAGGAACACTACGGACCAGAGAGTAACCATGTGGAGATCCTCCGTTGGGTACCACACTACAGTAGTGCCCGGGTTGAGGACGGCAAGCGCCTCCATCCGTCGCGAGATAGCGCCCGGCGGGCTAGGAGCTGGAGCTCCAGGCCGCAGTCCAGCATCGCGGGCCCTTGTGATCACTACGTCGGGATCGGCTACGCCATCTCCGACGAACCAGAAGGGCCATCGCCGCTTCGCTTCTTGCCTGCCAGACCAGTTCTGGACCAGGAGGTCCTTCCGCAAGAAGTGTCTCGCGAGGTGGGCCTGGTCCGAATGGCGTGCTACTTTCTCGGCGTTCGCACACGGCAGCCGGCATCAACGGAGACACGAACGCCATGGCCACGCTAGGCATCGTCAAGCAACGCAATCCCGATCTCTGTGCACTGCGGCTCAAGGCGATCGGAGGCGACCTTACTACAGAGCAGTTGCGGACCATCGTTGGCGTCGCCGAGCGCTATGGGGAGGGCAAGGTGCATGTCTCGACGCGCCAAGGCATGGAGATCCACGGCGTGGAGAAGGCCCGTGCCGAGGAGGCCATCGCCCAACTGGCTGCGGGTGGAGTCCCCATGGGGGCCGGCGGCAACCGCGTGCGGGTGATCTGCGCCTGTCCGGGCGAAACCTGGTGCCGATACGGCGCGATCAACACCAAGGATCTCGCCGCCGCGCTGGACCGCGAACACTTCGCGAGCGATACGCCCTACAAGGTCAAAATGAATGTCACCGGTTGCCCGAACAACTGCGGCAAGGCGCGCGAGAACGACATCGGCATGATGGGAGTGACCGTTCCAGCCTGGAGCAAGAGCAAGTGCACGGACTGCGGAAAGTGCATCCCGCTCTGCCCGACAGAAGCCATCCGCAAGGTCGGCGACGACTACGTCTGCGACGACAAGCTATGCATCAACTGCAGTGTCTGCCCCACCCTCTGTCCTGCCGGCGCCTGGGAACCTGCAACGACTGGTATCCGCGTCCTGGCCGGAGGCACCATGGGCAAGAAACCGCGCCTCGGCACGGTTGTGGCCGACCTGCTCCAAGACCCGGAGGAAGCCCTCGCATTGGTGCGCAAGATCGTTGCGGTGTACCGTGCGGAAGGTCGGCCGAAAGAGCGGCTCGGGCACACCATGGACCGCATCGGCCTCGAGGAGTTCAACCGTCGGGTTGCGGCGGAGAGCTAGCCTGGAGTCCCAGAGCCTCCCTGGGGCCGATTGGGCGACTTGCCTGCCTCTCCCTTCCTGGCCCGTCATTCGCGGAGCCCTCGCAGAGGCCGGGCTGGTGTATGCATGGGTTCCCGTCCCCCGTTCCGGGCTCCGCACCCGGGGACGGGCGCATCTCCAGGCGTGGGATTGGCGAGGAGCCCTGGAGATGCGGTGGCCCCCCACCGCCGAGGCGTGGAGCGCCGATCCCCAGCCCTCGCAGAGAGGTCGGGGCGAAGGCCTGTTTGTGCTCAAAATGGCTCAGAACGGTACCCATGGGACCGGATATGGCACCATATGGCGACCCTCCTTGAGCCGGCCCGAGAGTTCCATCGTCACCACTTCGTTCCCTTCGCGAGCCGCACCCATCGAGTTCTGTC
>JABGQJ010000837.1 GCA_018648945.1 Victivallales bacterium | reverse complement strand
GGTGTCAAAACCCGGCATGACGGAGATGCAGATGGTCCGACCGAGGTCCTTCTCGCCCCAGAGCAGGGATGCGGCAACGATCTCGGCGTTGCTGATGGTGTGACACCAGTCGTGCCCGACATTCTCGTCCCAGCGTCCGGCGATGTTGGCGAAGACGGCTTGTTCCGTCGTGCCGTCCGCATGGAGATCCAGGATGCGGTTGATTCCCTCGGCCAGACGGCAGTTGGTGGGGATCTGGGCGAGCCCGGCGCGGATGACGGCGGTCACGTCGTCCAGCACATAGGCGGCGGCGAGCATGGCGGCCACCCACATCTCCCCGTAGATGCCGTTTTTCACATGGCTGATACTGGCATCCCGCCAGGCCCACTCTGCGGCTCGCTCCGGGCAACCCGGGTTGGCGTAGCCGAAGAAGTCAGCCCGGATCTGGGCGCCGATCCACTCGCGGTAGGGATTGCGGAAGCTGGCGGATTCCGGTGGGGCGATGCCCAGGATGAAGTTGCGGTAGGCGATGCGTTCGGCCGTGCAGACGTGCATGATGGGGATCTGGCCAAGCCATGCGCGCGCCATATCGGCGGGGGTGAAGTCCGCGCCATGGCGCTCGCGCACCACCAAGCCAGTGACGGTGTAGTTGGTGTCGTCGTCCTCCGGCATGCAGGTGATGCTCTCCTCGTAGAGACCGGTGCGGTTGAGATTGAAGCCGCACTTCTTGGCCACCTCGGGATCGGCTTGGGACGAGAAGTAGCGGTCTAGGGGCCAGCGCCCCTGGGATTCGAGGTACTCGCGGATTTGCCAGGAACGGCGTCCCTCCACGACCTTGCCTAGCAGGCATCCCGCCGAACGGCCCTGCCACGCGCCGAGGGCATGGTCCAGCAGTTCGTCTTCGGCGAGCGTGCACGAGGGCAGGGAGGAAGCCGGGCGTGCGGCCTGGATGGCCGCGAGGTCGGACGGCTCGTCGTAGGCGTATCCCGCCACGGTCGGTGCGTTCTGGACTGCGTCGAGCAGGGCCTCGGCCCGAGTCTGGAACTCTTCCTGGTCGATCTCGGACGTGGCCAGAGCAGCGAACTCGTCTTCGAGCCCGGCTAGGTCGCGCCCTTCCTCGACGGCCTGCTTCCTTTCGGTGGCCAGGTCGCCAGTGGAGATCCGGAGCCAGGGGACTTGGAGCCAATTGGAGGTGGTGGGCATGGTTGGGTCCTCGGTCGGTTATTCGTAGATGAATTGGGCGGTAGCGGTGCAGGTCTCCGTAGCACGCAGGCGGAGCCAGTGGGTGGCAAGCCCAGCAGGAAGACGATGCTCGATCCGGTGGTTGGGTGGCAGCGTGATGGTGACCACTTTCTGCCAGCTCCCCGTGCTCAGGAAATCACCTTCCAGCACGAAGCTCTGGGGAGCCGGGGAGTCGTGGCTGACGACGACGGTCTTCTGGTTGAATCCGGTGGCCAGGAATGGGTCGGAGACGTCGCCGGCGGCAAGCGTGGTATCGCGCCAGACATAGCCGCTGCCGACCGGCTTGCCAAGCCGCCAGAGGTCATCCACCGCACCAAACCAAAGGCCCGTGCCATCCGGTCCGGCGAAGAACTGGCCGTCGGGCTTCGCGTCTGTCCGGCAACCGGATAGGACCAACAGGCCGCGCCACGTGCAGAAGTCGTAGATCTGGCGGTGATGGGCACAGACGGGGCGCAGGCGGGGGATGCCATCGTCGCGGGGCATCTCGTAGAACAGACCGCCCACGTTCAGCAGGTACCGTTCGGACTGCACTTCGCGGAGGTCGCGGGCTGGGCCGGTGTCGGCCTGAACGGCAGGCAGCCGGTAGCGCACTCCCTTGCGGACGAGGTAGGGGGACAGTTCGTCACGTTTGGCAAAAGGCTGGATCGCTGCGATCCTCTCCATCTCGCTCGCCCGCGCCGCATCCTCCACTGCCGTGAAGGCCAGTTTCTCGTCCACCTCCAGGTACTTCCAGGAGGCAGAATCGGTAGTGCGAGCGAGAACTTGCAGGTTCTTGTTGTGCTTGGCTGGGCGCAAGAGCGCAATGGATCGGTCCGTTCCCGTGGCCAAGGCCGCGAAGGCGCTGTCATCGGTTCTGGCGGCAGGGGCGCCGAGGTGGGCATAGGCGGTCATCCTGGCATCGACGTCGGTGCGCACCCGTAGCCAGGTGCCGAGGCCCTCGTGGCTGAGAACGATGGGGGCATAGTCGCCTGGGGATAGTCTGACGATGCTCTCCGTGTGCCAGTTCCCTGGGCCAGCCGCATCGCCCTCGACTGTCACGACCACTTCGGCGTTGGAGTAGTGGTTCTGAAGGTGGAGGGTGAGGGAGCCGTAACCTGCGACCAGCAATGGATCGCTCGGGGTGTTGGCCTTCACGTCGTCGTCCACCCACACCCCACCAAACCCGATCTTGGGCCCGAACTCGTCCAGGTCAGCCAGCGAGCCGAACCAGAGGTTGGACTGGGATTGGCCGGCGAGGGGATTCTGCATGATGGAGGTGTCGTCCGCCGCCAGGACGAGCTTGTCCTGCCAGCCACAGAAGTCGGGGATGTAGCGCAGGTGGGTGGCGATGGGGCGCAGACCGCCGGTTTGGCCGGGGCCGAACTGCTTGGGGAAGTCGAACATCGTGCCGTGCATGACCATCAGGAAACGGTCCGGCGCGACTTCCCGGATGCGCGGCCACTCGGTGTACCAGCCGTGCCTGGGATCGAAGGTGTAGCTGCCCTTGGGCAGGCGATAGGTGCTCCACTCGCCATCGGCCAGAACTTTGAGCATGACCGAGCGTCGGTCCCAGCCCATGGCCCAGACAGGGGCCGTGTCATCGGGCGCGCCATGGATGCCGCCGGGGCCGGTCACGTCCGTGAACTGGCGGCGTTCCACGATGCCCCAGTTCTTGCCATCCCACTCAGCCAAAACCCCAGCGTCTTCGGGATCCTTGGCGGGACCTCCGGCTTCTAGATTCTCCAACCCGTAGCCGCCCACGGGATTCTCGCCATTGTTGGTGATCACCAGCCGTCCCTGGCCGGTGTAGCCGCCTTTGCCATGCCAGCCGGGCACGGGCTTGTGGGAGAGCTTGGTCACCGCCAGGGAATGGACGTTCACTTCGTAGAGGGGACCTTCCATGTCGAAGAAGTAGACCTTGTTTGCGGGGTCGCTCAGATGGCGGGCGGTGGCGGTCATGCGGCCGTGCAAGGCCTGGAGGTCGGCGGCGCGGACCTGGCGTTTCGCGTCGATGAAATACGGCCCCATGATGAGCTGGTTGGACTCGCGATGGATTAGGCGGTTGGCGTGCGTGCCACCCACGCTTTCCGGGCGCACGGTCATGGT
>JABGQJ010000836.1 GCA_018648945.1 Victivallales bacterium | reverse complement strand
GACAGCTGCAAACCGAAACAGGCCGCCTGGGTCCCTTGAACTTAACCCTGGCCGAGGCAGTATACAGCGATCGGAGATCTGCTCACTGCTCAAGGAACCTGACCATGTATACCCCGTACCGTGTCTCGCTGTCCCTTGTCCCCTCATCGCGTTCGCTGATCTGGCTCGGGGTCTGCCTGGCTGTGGCGATGCCCGGGAACCCGGCGGCGGCGGGCTACCTCGGTCCCGATATGCTCTGGCGCCCACGCGAGAGCGTGGTCTTCCATCTCGCCGACGACAAGGGAACAGGCTTCGGGCTGCGACTCGCCATCCGGGACATGAACACCTACCAACAAGGCGACCGGCCAGTCATGCTGTGGGTCACCGGGCCGAGAGGCAACACCCTCGTCAACCGTGTCATCGACGACACGCCGGAGCGCCCCGACAACGACCGTTTCCGGGATGGTCTCAGCGACATGTACCAGGACTGCCGCTACCGGGAGTGGCACCGGCACAGTTCGCCCGGTGGCTATCCGCCAGGCAAGGAGCGCTCCCCCTATCTGGCGCATCCGGAGAAACTCCCGGTCCGGAACGTCGACGTGCGTGTGCCACCTGCGGGGAAGGGACTCTACCGAGTCGTGATCCAGGCCAGTTGGGACCATTGGGTGTCTCTCACCCCCGACCGGCCCATCCCAGCTGGGATTCATCCAGGACCCGGCCCTCTATACGTCCATGGTGCCCGCCTGCAGGACGCGTACATATACGCCCCCGCGAACACCAAAGAGATCGGCATCTCGCTGACCGAGGAGATCCAGCCCTTCAACTGGCAGGTCACCGTCCGGGACCAAGGAGGGAAGGTATTGGGGGCGACGAGGCCGCAGTCGTTCCTCAACTACACCATCCTGAAGTCCGTGCCGGGGGATTCCGTGCTGCGCCTGCAGATTGAAGGCAAGACAACCGGGGCCTGCCTGCATATCACCGGCGTGCCCTTTGTGCTCTGTCCCGATGCCGAGACCGCGCGCCTGATCCATGGTGGTCTGAATACGGATGCGAAGGGGCGCGCGACCTTCCATCACCATCAACGCGTGCTGCTGGCCTGGGCGGATGCCCTGCAACCGCAGGACCTCGCCGCCGATGTCACGCTGCCGGACGCCAACCCAGTCCTGAGCGGGACCCGGAAGAAGCAGGTGTTCCTCCACGACATGCCAGCCATCCTTGCCTGCCAGGATCTAGACCCCGCGAGCCCCACCTACGGTAGGTTCCGCAAGTCGGACGGCCCTGCATTCGAGGCCAAGTTCAGCAGTTGGCGGCGGAAGGTCGATGTGGTCGCCGAGGCGGCTGGCAATGCGGACCCGGCCAACCCCTACCTTGGGCATCCTGCCCTCGTTCGCCGGGTGCTGCTCTGCCGCGCAATGACCAATCTACAGACCCTCTCTCCCTGCTTCTGGTACGGCCATCGGGAAGGCCCCCGGGAATTCACCATCGAGGAGGACACCTTCTGGGGCGTGCCCTTCCGCTCCGCCTGGTACCCGATGCACGATGCCATGCATGTGCTCTCCCTGCGCCCGATCCGCAGCGCGGTCGACTGGGCCTTGCCGGCGGCGGTCTTCCAAGCCTGGCGCCAATCGTTCCTGCAATGGACCACAGCCCGCACGCTGATGCACCAGGGCGAGTGCAGCAACCAGTGGGCAGCCGGTCTGAAACACATGAAGCAGGTCTGGGAAGCAACCCAGGAACGACAGGTGGAGCAGGTCTTGCGCCGCCAGGTCGAGCGCTTCACGACCCCCGGCAATCTGGGCCGTGTCGCCCCTGATCCCACCCCCTACAGCCTGAAGAGCGCCATCGGCTACCCGCATGCGGCGGACACCGGACTCATCGGCGGCGGCATCGCCTCGGACGGCCTTGGCCACGACAATGAGTATTGCCTGGAGAGCACCTTGCACATGGCGAACATCTGGCAAGCGCTCCAGGCGGACAGCATCCGCCGCTGGCTGGACGAGTACTACGTGCTCAAGACCCACCTCACGCTGCCAAAGTCGGGGAAGCACGCAAGCGACATCTTCAGCGGTACCTGCAGCCCCAGCGACAGCAACTTCCGCACCCGCTACTACACGCACAAGTCCCCGCTTGGCAAACTACGCCCACAGATCCGCTACGGCCCCCTGTGGGCCGGCGAGGAACGCGAAGACACGCCGTGGCCATGCCTGGAGGAGGGCACGTTCCTGCGCAACATCGACAACCGCTTCTACTTCATCAAGACCCCGGGCTACTACAGCATCGTCTACGCAGGGCCGTCGAAGCCCGACTGGGCCAGTTGGGGTGCCGCCGTCGTGAAAAACGGCAGCGCCGAGTTGGCCGGGCCCGGTGGCATGCACTATGGCGGGCTGCAATACAAGCCGACCAAGGCGGGGGCCATCTCGGCGATCTGGGTGAAGGACTGTGGCCCAACATTGCTCTGTCAGAACCACAACGTCATGTTCTCCAACGTGGTCTGGGGCCGGGTCAAGAAGCCGCTGTTCCCGAAGTGGGAGGACGGCCATGTCGATCCAACGATCGTGTGCAGCGCCTACGCCCAACCGGAGGCTTCCTTCGACGAAGCAACCCGGACCTACCGCAAGCGCGAACCGGTGCCCTACCTTCCGCTCACCGTCGAGCGCACGATCTCGTTCCAGGATGAGGTCATCCGGATGACCCTGACCCTCAAGGCGACTGGCGATTTCGAGGTCGCCGAGCTCTACGAGTGCGTTCCCTACTTTGCGGAAAGGCGACGCATCAGAGCACTGACGAATGCCCCAGGCGGGTTCGAGGACTTCACCATCCCGAAACCCATCACCACCCCGAGTAAATGGCCCCGAGGCAGACGCCCCGATCCAGCGCTCTCCGGCGAAAACCCCGAACTGCCCAAGGTCACGGCCAAGGGCTTCGACATTGCCGGCGATTCGGGGGCCGGCTCAACGATCATCTTCGACGGCGAGCATACCTTCACGCAGACCCAGCCCATACGCTACCGCAAGGTCGCGGCCGCCACCGGGGCCTGGAACCTGCCCCTGCCCACGCGCATGGCCAAGGGTGAGACCCATACGGTCCGCTACAGCATCTGGTCCCACGCGAAGCCGGTGGACGCAGCCGCCCTTGAGCGCATGACAGGGGAGCAGAAGTAGGGCGGAGACGGTCGCCAGTGCTCAGGCATACTCCCGCGCCAGGCGCATCGCCATGCGGGTCCATTCCGTAAGCCGTTCGGGCTCCCCGCGGAGCGTGTGCAGGTCTTGCAGGTTGACCTCGACCACATTCTCCCGCGTCTTCTCGAACGCCTCGCGCATCTCGGCT
>JABGQJ010000835.1 GCA_018648945.1 Victivallales bacterium | reverse complement strand
CACAACGAATGCTCTGTCCAGCGCCCCCAGGCCTGTAGCATGGCGGCTTGTCGGCCTTCGTCGCGCCCCGTCAGCATGGCGTAGATGTGCCCCCACAGGTCGCAGATGAGATAGTCCATCTGGCCGGCCTGGTTCAGGTATCCGTGCCCAGGGTTGCACCACTCGTCGCGATCGCCGGAGAAGAAGACCCGTCCGCTTACGTTGGCCCACCGGAGCGAAGCGGACACGGCGTCCAGCAAGTCCGGGTCCGCTGCCAAGGCATCCTGCATCAGGAAGAAGGCCAGGTAGTGCGCCTCGGTTCCGTACCAGATTCTGGAATTCGTGTGGCTGCCGGCAGCGTGCCCGCGGTCCAGCATGAAACGGCTGAGGGTTAGGAACGCGGCTTGCAGACGCGCCTTGTCTGCCGCCGTACCGGGTCGCTGGCAGGCCAGGGCGATGTCCTTCAACAGGGCGTCGAAGGTGCGTATGTCGATGGGGTTGCCGACCATCCCCTCGTCTGTCGCTTCTATCTCGTAGGCCGCTGTCCGCTTGAGCAATTGAGTGACCAACTGCGGCTCCAGCTTGCCCTGGGGGGCATGGCGTTTCACAAGACGACGCTTCAGGGCGCGCAGGCCCTCCAGCACGGCTGGTTCGCGAGCGGGCTCGGCAGCCGTGATTGCGTCCAGCCGCTGCAACCGGAAGGGCAGGAAGCTCCACGGTACCTGGCGCGAGGCAAACTGGACTCCAGACGGCCCTTTGGACTGGACGCGGATCTTGTCGAGGAATACCGTTCCGGCGGCGCTCGGTGACCGCAGCCGCAGCCACGTCACCCGGCTCGGCAGCTCGCCTTCCATGTCGCCGAAGCGAAAACGGATCAGCCGCCAGCCTCGGAACTCGGTGTTGACCGTGCCGCGGCAACTGGGTTCGTCGCTGTGTCCAGCAATCAGCTCCATACCTGGGCCCGGCATCGGGTTGATGCAGTAGAGCCAGAACTCACCGACGCTATCGGGTCCTATGGGCGTGGTGTCGGGATCGATGTCGACCGTGAGGGTTGCCGCCTGTTGCCATGCCCAACGGAAGGCGTGATCGCCCGTGATTGCCTGTCGCTTGGCGATGCCGAGGGCCGAGTCCGTCGAAGCGTGGAGTCCGGAGGGGACTGTCGCGTCCTCGCAGGTATAGTTCATGTCTGCCATCGCGCGCGCTCCCAGGCACATTGCGGCGAGCCACAGAAGAGCCAAGCACCGCCTTTGAGTGTCATATCGCTTACGGATAGGATTTTCCTTTCGGCTACGGGAGAAGGGGCAACTGAGAAGATGGATGGACGCGAGTGGAAGCCAAGCTACTATCCCTTCCCCGGCGGTCCCCTGCAAGGGACTGAGTAGTCCCTTACTTTCCAATCATGGTGAGGAGGTGTAGCTTCGGTCCTGTGCTCCGTGGGAGACGTCCCCGGGCGCATGATGCCGGGAAACTCCAGAACCAGTGGTTGAGTGCAGGAGACACGTTCATGTTGGGAACACACGGCCCGTCGCTTCACCGCATGGCGATGCTCATCTGCTCGGCTTGCCTTGTGATCCTTCAGGCCAAAGGCCAAGAGGAGGGCGGTAAGATGACTGCGTCGGGCAGAGCGATTGAGGAAGCGGCACCCGGTAAGGCCACGGTCCCCCCCTCCTGGGATTTTTCCCCAGGGAAGAGCTGTGGCTGGTACCACAGTTCGCAGTGGCAGGAGATCCCGAACGTCGGCGCATTCTGGCGGTTGGCGGCCGACGACACCCCGGAAGTGCGTATCCCCCGAGGAGGGATGACCTTGATCAGCCCGGAATTCCCGGAGCCGGTGTCCGTTCGTTCCGGTGATGGCTTGGCGGCGGTCCTGCGAAGTTCGCGAACCGGCTGGGTCACTCTCTATTACGCAGAAATGGCCGCCGGGGTGAAGGGCGACTTCGGCGCTGAACGCTCCGAACGGCGGCTTCTGTATGCCTCCCCCGATCTCCAGACGTTCCGGATCCGCCCACGCTGGCAGGATGGCGCCCGTATCTGCAAGCTGCGTCTGGATGGCCCTGGTTTCGGCGGCCGCCTGGACATTCAGTCCATTCGCTTCTTCCGCCGTGCGGATGGCCCTCGAAGGCAACCAGCCGGCAGGTGGGACTTCCGGCAGCCGAGCGTGACAAGAGGCGTGATTGGCAACCAGCCACCCCCGAATCTCAGGCATGTGGAAGGAGGGATTGGGGTCCGCGGCAATGACGGCCCCGGGATGGTCACTCTGGACACGACGGGGATCGATGCGGATGCCAACCCGTGGGTGCGAATTCGCATGCGGGTCGGCGCGGGTCCGATGGGGGGGATCGCGTTTCATCCGACCAATCGCGGCACCGACGAGAAGATGCGCCGTTACTGGGCCATCCGCGAGTTCATGAAGTGGTTCCACTTCAGGGTGCGTTCAGACGGCGAGTTCCACACCTATAATCTACGCCTTTCCGATTATGACTATGCGGCCGGCAAGAAGCCCGATGGGCACAACCGCAAACGCACTGGGTTTGAGGGGTTGCAGCGGGTGTTCCATATCATGCCGTCCCACAGCCCGGATGCGGAGTCCTGTCTGGAATCGGTGTCCTTTGGCCCTCAACCGGAGGGACCTGTCTGCCTGGTAGCCGAGTATGCGGGGGCGGCCCAGGCGGTATTGCGGCAAGGGCGGCCCGGTGTGATCGCGATACGCCTGTGCAACTCCGGCGGCGAAACAGCGACGGGTATCGCGATTGAGCGGAGCGACGGGAACAGCGCAGTGACGGTTGATCTTGCCGGCGTACGCGGGATTCCCAAGGAGCTACCCCCGGATAGCACTCTCACGCTGTATTTGGACGTGACCGCCTCTGCGCCTGGCGCCCAGGATGTTTCGGTGAAGGTCTCCTGCCAGGGAGACCAACTGAAGATACCCATCGCCTTGGCTGTCGAGCCATTCCTGAAACTGGAGCAGGGGGTGATTCCCGAACCGCGTCCCGTCAAGACCGACTACCATATCGGCGCCTACTACTTCACCGGTTGGTCGGACCTGACGCACTGGCCAAAACTCCCGTCCCTGGCCGAACGCCGACCAGCGTTGGGCTACTACAACGAACTCAGTCCCCGGGTGGCCGACTGGGACATCAAGTGGGCCGTGGAGCATGGCATCGATCACTTCGTGGTCCTGTGGTACCACTACAATGGCAAGCAACGCACGCGTTTCATCGAGGATGCACTCCTGAAGGCGAAGTTCCTGCCACACATCAAGTTCTGTGTGATGTGGTGCAACGCGAGCAATCCCTGGTGGAAGTACACGGAACAGGACTTCGTCGATA
>JABGQJ010000834.1 GCA_018648945.1 Victivallales bacterium | reverse complement strand
TTATCCCGGCTTTTGGTGCTCAGCGCCAAGTAGTTCCGGGTGTTCCACTCGGGGACCTCAAAGACCACCGAGAGCCGCTGCCAGGTGCCCATCTTGGCCAGATCATAGTCATTGGTCCCCTTGCCGCCTCGGGTGCCGTTGGCATCGCGGAAGGCAACGCGCAGGTCCGGAGCGGGTGCCCCCTTGGGCAAGCGGTCAATGCGCAGCCAGGCGCTGAACTCATACTTTCCACCAGGCTTCAGCCAGCGGATCTCCATCGGCGAGGTCGCCGCATCGTAGCGGGTGTTCACGAACTCGTTCTGGCCACTCACGGCCCCCGAAATCTTCAGCGATGCCTCGCCACCGTGCTTCACCTCCATACAGCGTTCCACATTCCAGCCGCGCGATGGCCAACCGGTGATATCCTCCTCGAAATCCGGGTTCGCCACAAGCAGGGGGACGGGACGCCGCGCCGGAGTGAGCAGGACTTTCTCCCGTTCCCTCCGGTACTCACCGAAGTTGGGCCCCGGCAGGCGGGTGAGCTGTTCCAGACCGGGCGCGGAGTTGCAGAGCACGTAGCCGGAGCCCTTGCCGCTGCTGGTCAGGGCCTGCCAGCCTTGGCTGAGCGCCAAGCGACAGACCTCGGCCATCTCGGCATCCTTGCGCCGACGGGCACCGAAAGCCAGACCCTCCAGCATGATCCAGACGCTGCCGCTGCTGGCGTTTGTCTGCGGGCAACTGGTGTAGCGGAAACCCATCTCCTTGGGATCCCACATCGTGTCGACAATGAAGCGGCCGATCTTGGCGATGTCGTCCGCCACGGTCTCGTCGCCGCTGGCGTCGTAGTACATCTTCATGCCGGTCATCAGCACCCCGAGCATGAACCCTGCCTCGCCCTTGTGCTTCTGCTCGTCGGGGCAGTTGCAGTGGCCATTCGGCAGCCGGTGGTAGTAGAAGCCGTGGTCACCGGTGGCCAACGACTTCCCATGGGTGATGCGCAGCATCTCCTTGGCCGCGTTCAGGTAGAACGGATCCTCGGTGGCGTAGTAGGCGCTCATCACCAGTTTGCTCATCCAGCCCGGCTCGCGGGCATTGCCGAAGGCGAAGTTGGTGATCTGCGGTCCCGCCGCCCAGTCCGAGATCAGCTTGGCAGTCTCCCAGGAACGGGTATCGCCGCCCAGCAGGTAGTGCTCGAACATTCCCTGGGACCAGACGTGGCCCCGGTTGTCGGACCAGCCCCGACCGGCATAGAGCTTCATGTGCTTGTACTCGTAGTCGTAGTACCCCGCCGTGTGCCCGATGCTGTGAATCCACTGTTGGCCAATGCGACGCGGGTCCTTGGCATAGTGGCGGGTATCCACATCGCGCTGGTGGCGAATGACCTCCTCAGCCCGACGCTGAAACAGGGGGTCGCCGGTGCGGGCGAACTGGAGGAGGAGCTGGTTGGTGGTGTCGTATTCGTGATTGCCCCAGTTGATCTGGCGCTCGCCGAACCAGTCGCCCCAATTCATGGCCCCGTAGTCGCGCTGCACTTCCACGGAATGGCAGTAGCAGTGGAAGAGCTGTTCGGCCCAGGGGTCGTAATCTCTCATGCCGGGGCTGCCGGCAGGCTGGATTTCTCCCCAGACACCGGATGCGGTGGCGCGCAGTGGATCCGCCACCAGGACGGGGGGGCAGTTGGCCAGCTGGGCCAGGTCCGCGCCATCGCTCTCCACGGCGAGCCAGATGTCCCAGCTCCGTGCCTGTCCGGTGCGCAACTGGTAGGTGTTGTTCGCAAAGAACCACTGGTGCTTGTAGTCCGGCAGCATATGGGCAAAGTCGCCCTCGTTGAAGGTGGGGAGCAACCCCAGGACGAGGTCGTCGCCATCCACTTCGAGGCTCTTGGGCCACTGTTGCCAGAAGTCGCGCATGGCCAGGGACACGCTGCACATGCTGCTCTGGATCTCGGCCCAGCCGGGGGCTTTGCCGCCGCTGGCGCCGTCGAGGTCGTACTGCTCGTCGTCGCGCTGGAAGAGGCGGGTCGGGATCGCGGTGTCGCCCGTCCAGTTGGGGTCGCCGCCGATGATCGCGCCGGTGGTGCCTGGCAGCGTGATGCGCAGGCGCAGTTCGCGCAGGTTGCAGAGCACCCCGGAGTCAGGATCGACCAGGATCAGAGGCTGCAGCAGAACCCGCGAGGAGTAGGCGTAGACGCTTGCTCGCAGACGGAAAGAGAACAGCCGTTCCCCGCCTCCATCCAGGAACTCGCCGGACCAGGACAGGGTGGAACGCACCGGTCCTTCCCGTTCGATCTCGACCGTCTCGGGGGTGGCTGTGTAGGTCACCCCGTGCGCATCGACGGCTTCGAAGCGGATGCTGGCATCTTCCGCCAGCACCAGGTCAGCCCCATCGGTCCGCAGGTTCACCTCGCCGTTCTCGATCTCCGTCTCCACAACGCGGATCGCGCCGAGGGGGAGGGAAGATCCACCGGGGGTGAGGAGGTACTCCCCGGCGGGAGCGACGGCATCGATCAGGAGCCACCGGGCGCTGCCATCGGGCCAGGTTCCCAGCACGGTGGTTTGGGTCGGCTTCGGGCCCGATTCCCCTTGGAGCATGAATGTGGTCCCGGCCGGGGCCTCGCCCTCAGCCAGGGGAATGCCGCCGGTGACCGGCAGGGATCCAGTGATTCCTGCCGTACCGCGAATACTCAGAGGGTAGTCTTGCATGATATTCTCCTTGTGCCAGTCTGCCTACTTCCCCAGCTCAAGGACACCGGCTTTGTACGTTTCCCAGGTGAGCCCACCGGTGCCCTGCCACATCACCCACTGGGGCCCGGCGCTCTTGCGGACGGAGATATTGCACTCGATCTTGGCGCCGGGGCGGGCATCGAGCAGTTCCAGGGGCACGCGGTACTCGCCGGTCCAGACGCTGGCCTTGGGGATCCTCGCGGCAAAGGTGACGGCCTTGCCTGCCTGCTGCACGAGTGCCGCCGGCGCCTTGGCTTCGCTTGAGCTCTCGAACCGCCCGTTCGGGTAGCCGCGAAGGCAGAGGATGGGGCCGCTTTTCCCGACCCGCACGGCCAGTTCCATGGCATCGGCTCTGCCCCAGCGTTCGCCGCTGGCCAGCGGCTTGGTCCCGTCGATCTCGTTTCGGACGGCGACGTAGAGGTACTGCCCGTCGTGTCGGAACCAGGCGTGGCTCTTCGGCGTGGTTGGTTCGTGGTAGAGCGTGCGGTCGATCTGCATGGTTGGGATCTGCTGATTCCCAGCCACCACCTCGTCCAGCACGCCATCGACGGTGATCGGGGCGGCAGCTCGCGGCACCAAGAGTACCGGCGGCGGACCGGTGCGGCGGG
>JABGQJ010000833.1 GCA_018648945.1 Victivallales bacterium | reverse complement strand
CACCGGTGAATGTCTCGACCAGGAAGATGAAGGCGATCCAGTCCTCGCCCTTGTTCCCGAATCCGGTCCAGTTCACCGTGCCGCGCAGGGACATGCCGGTGACCTCGATGCCCGCTTCCTCGCGAATCTCGCGGATCATGCAGGCGGCGATGTCCTCCTCGGGCTCCATGTGCCCGCCGAGCCCGTTGAACTTGCCCAGTTGCTCGTCGTCGTCGCGCGCGACGCGATGAACCATCAGGACGCGCTGCCGATCCGGCGACAACACATACCCGAGGGTGCTCATGATGGGGCGGTAGTCCATGGTGCTACTCGGTGGGTCCGTGGTCGGCATAGGTGGGCACGTTGTTGTTCTCGTCCAGTTTCACGCCACGTTCCAGCACATACTCGATGCCGGGTCGGAACGCATCGCCAACCCGGGCCAGTTTGCGGGCCAGCAACGCAGCCAGTACCGCCTGGATCGCCGCTGCCTCGGGCTGGTCAGCGAGATTCGTCAGTTGGTAGGGATCGGCCTGGTTGTCATAGAGCAACCACGGTCCGTTGAGGTCGCGGCAGTAGGTGTAGCGCGTGGTGCGTACGCCCCGGTATTCCCGACCGCCCTTGCTCGCGTGCCATTGGTGGAAGGGGAAGTGGCAAGCCAACAGCGCGCCGTCGAGTTCCGGCACGTCCTGGCCGCGCAGCAGAGGCGAGGCATCCGTGCCTTGCACTGTGTCCGGAACCGGGACCCCGCACATGCCCAGGAGCGTGGGCATGATATCAATGGAATCCAGCACGGGCTCTATCTTGCTGCCGCCTTGCCCGCCGGGCACGCGCACGAGGAAGGGAATGCACACCGATTCCTCCCACGGCTTCTGCTTTTTCGCCTGGCCGTGGCAACCAATCATGTCCCCATGGTCCGAAGCGAAGACGACGATCGTGTCTTCACCCAGGCCCAGGGAATCCAGCGCGTCCAGCAATCTGCCGAAGTATTCGTCCAAGGCCTCGATGTGCGCGTAGTAGCCAGCCAGCTCCTGGCGGGACTGGTCCGCGAACTCCGCCGGTACGTTGGGCCGCAACACGACATCCTCGGGCTGGTACTTGGCGCGGAATCGCTCCGGGGCCGTGTGGTAGGGCGCATGTGGCGGCCCCCAGGAGAGGAACAGCGCGAAGGGCTGGTCGGCTTTGCGTTCGCGCAGGTATTCGATGGCGCAGTCTGTCTGCGCCGCCGCGTCGTAGCCCTCCCACTCCAATCGCTCGGGCGTGTCCGCGAAATAGTAGGACTGGTTGTAGCTGTGGCTGCACTCGAAGCCACGCCAGAACTGGAAGCCCAACCGGCGTTCCTGAGGAACAAAGGCCTGCCGACCATGCCCGTCAATGTGCCATTTGCCGATGTAGCCCGTCTGGTATCTCGCTTGGTTGAAGCACTCCGCCAACGGCACCGCGTCGGAGATGATGCCGACATCGTTGACCATGACCCCGTGGGTCAACGGTTCCTGGCCGGTCATCAGCGTCGCCCGGAACGGGCAGCACACCGGCGTTCCCGAGGTCGCGTTGATGAAGTTGGCGCTCTCTGCCGCGAACTGGTCGATGCGAGGCGTGCAGGCGTTCGGATCGCCTGCATAGCCCAATGCCTGGGCCCGCCACTGGTCACCAAAGACAAACAACAGATTCGGTTGTGCCACGGTGTAGTCTCCGTTCGGTTGGGAATGCCTCGGACCATAATGGCACCGGGCGGGGAGGGCAATGGGGAGGGGGAATGCAGAAGTGAGAATGCAGAATGCAAAATGGGGTTCTGACTGGTCGCGGCGAGAGTGGGGGTGCAGGAAGCGCTCCATCGGACGAATCGGTCGGATCGGACGAATCGGAGGAGTGGGGGGCGGTGCGCGATCTATGCGCTGGGGAGAAGGACGTCCTGTCCCTGCTGGGGTTTTGCGGCACACGGGTGCCTGGCCCTGCCCGGACCTCGCATCGGTGCGCCAGCAGAGGCAGTCGGCTCGCGGAACGTGGCTGCCGCGGAGCGACGGCCCATTCCGCGAGCCCTTCACGAGGGGTCCGGGGAGACGCGTCTCCCCGGCGGGGTTCGGGGCTGGCCCCGTTCCCGCCGCCTGTTGATGCGACCGTCACGCCACCGTCAGTCGTCCGTCACGGACCGGGTCTCTGGCTGCACGCTGCACGCTGCATGCACGGCTCTGTGAATCCGTTCCTCCGTATCTTCCGCGAACGGACCGGTTCGCTTCAAATACTGGTTGCTGTCGATGACCTCGTAGCCGCCCTCGGGAATCTGACGCTTGACGGGGATGTAGCCGACAATGTCGTTGCTGTATCCCAGTACGAGGATGTGATCGAAGTGGGAGCTCAACTCGCGCTTCAGTCGCAGGCTGTGCTCAACAGTGGCCTCCGCAGCCAAGGTGACGACGACCAGCGAGGTGCCGAACGAAAGGGTCTGCATCTCGAAAGGAACGACGCTCGTGATGGGGAGGGCGGTCTCTTCCGCCAACGCCAGATTGTGCTGTGCCCACTCGCGGACATAGCCGCGCTTGTCGTCGAGACTCCGACGCACCCACTCCATGTCCAGTGGCTCAGTCTGGAGGTCGAGCATGGTCTGGGTAACCTGCACGGGCCCGCAGACGGGCTCGAAGTCGTCCCGAGCGATCACGTCGCACACCGCCTCGCCAAGCTCCTCGCCAAGTTCGCGGACCTGCTCGATTGTGCGCTGGCCGAATTGCCCGCTCTCCATCTCGGGAGGGCGCGGCTTCTGGTCGCCCCCGCACCCTTGGAGGAAGCAAGGGATGACGCCCGGGCGCTGCTGCTCGATGTAGTCGTGCGCCAACCCAGGGTAACCGCCGCCGATGCTCGTGCCGCCGCGACTGGTCGGATGGCAGGCATAGCTGTAGACGATGCCGCGGAGAATGCCATCCGGCGACTCGATGGCAAGGACCGGAACGTCGTGATCGTGCGCACCCTCGTAGTATGGCTGCATCGCACGCTGCACCTGACCGGGGGCGTCCGGGTCCGGCTTGCGCCTGCACGTCCCCAGAGCGCACGAACCTGCACCGAACCGCAGAATGCCCGGCGAGCGGTCCTCCCACGCCTGCCTCGCAATGTCCACCACCTTGTCGACGAGCTGGTTCAGATAGTCCACATCGAGCGTGCCATGACGGAAAAGGTCCATCTCGCGCAGGCATGGCCCACAGTGCGTGTGACTGCCGTTGAGCACGATCTGCGCATCGGGAATACCGGTTGCGTTGGTGATGCCGGCCCGAATGCGTGGGGTGAGTTCGTAGAACCCCAGCAAATCGGCACCTACGATGAGCAGCGGGGTGAGGTCGTCGTCGA
>JABGQJ010000832.1 GCA_018648945.1 Victivallales bacterium | reverse complement strand
GTGGATTGGTGAGGTGCCAGGCGCGGACTCTGTCTTCGGTCTGCTGCCACGCGTGTTCGGCTTCAGCGGCGATGACGCCGTCCTGCTCGATGAAGACGAGCTCCTTCGAGGCGTAGGGAAAGGCGGGTTGGGCCATGGCCGGCAGAACGGCGAGGCAGAGAACGGCGAGCAGGAATGTGGGTCTCATGGGTGCTCCTTGGTCAAGCCGTGTCCCAGGCCAGTGGGGCGATGCTGATGCCCCGGGCGGGGTACTCGGCGCTGGAGATGAACCAGTCCCCGGCTTCGTCCTGGAAGACTTCGGGGGCGTGCGCTTGGAGTTGGGTGATCTCGTCCTCCCGGCAGAAGCCGTCGGGCGCCTCGGCACCGTATACGTAGGTGACGTGCTGATACGCTCCCGAGACGTCCTGCTTGTCCCAGACTCCATCCCAGCCACAGACGAAGAGGTAGAATGCACCGGCGTGGCGGATCAGCGCGGGGGACTCGGGGGCGATGCCGTCGGGCATCTGGAGCAGTTTGCGTGAGTTGCTCCAGGCGAGGAGGTCGGTCGAGGTCCGCAAACGGACTTCGTCCTCGCAGCAGAAGAGGAGGTGGTAGACCCCGTCCCAGAGCAGCAGGTTGGGATCGCGCGCGCCGCCCGGCTCGAAGAAGGCGGGGCCGACGGGCGTCCAGGTCATGAAGTCGGTCGAGGTGGCCCGGCGGATCGGGCTGGGGCCGTAGAACATGTGGTACAGATCCCCATGTTCGACGATGAACGGCGCGTGGTTGGCCAGGATCTCGCCGGGGCGTTCGGCGGGCGGCAGGATCTTGGGCAGGTCCTCCCAGAAGGCATCCTGCAGAACATCGCGCAGGTTGCCCTGCGGGGATCGGGCGTGGAAGGACTGGTGCTCGCCTTCATGGACATCGCCAAGGCCGGTGATCGGGTGAGTGATGCCGAAGGCGTGCCAGGCTCCATCTGGGCCGCGTAGCACCATATGGTCGTTTGGCACCCAGTCGTCGTACCACACGCCAGCCTTGAGCTCCTTCGTGCCGGGGCCGGGGAAACTGCCACCTGCCGGGCGGTAGATGGTGACATAGTCGCCAACGATCCGAGGGATAGGGAAGGGCGTGCTCATAGGGTTCCGTTGCGCTGCGTTGCCGGGGGGTGGACACGGCTGATTGTACCGTGCACCGGCAGGGATTGCCACAGCTTACCGTAGGGATTCCGGCACTCTGTCTACCTGCGGAGGGAGAGGGCTATCCCGCGTTGCCGACGGAATCGGCTTTTCCGGTTGTGCCGGGTGCCCCCGCCGTGTGGTCGGCTGTCCGCTTCGGTCCCACGGCTCGCCGCGCAGGCGTCTCCCGGGGAACGGAGCGCTCCAAACCGGACTCGCGTCGTTGGGCATCGAGCACGATGGGGAGCAGCATGAGCATGATGATGATAGCCGCCATGAGCACAGCGATCCGTTCGGTCAGCGGAAACCGCTGGTGCTCGTCAGTCGCAGGCAAGGAAGTCGGTCGCGTCATGGATCACCGGGGAACGGGGAACTGGGGTGTCTTGGAAGCGGGGGAGGGCCATCTCAAACGACGATGAATCTCGTTTCAGGAGAGAGCTCGCAGGTTGCTAACAAAAAGTAGCGCACACATCCGCCGACGGCAAGCGGGAATGCCATCTTCTTTGCACCTGATTCGTCATAATTCCTGCTGATTTGCCAAACTGACACTTCCAAGGCACTGGCGGCGTGGGGAATCTGACATTCCGCAACGCGACCGCCTGAAGGAGTCGGCAGGAGCCGGCCCGAGTGGCGTTCCTCCCCAGTCCGGATGTCTCCCAATCACCGCTGGACTCACGCCTACTGGACTCGTGTCCTTCGTGCCCTACGTTGTGGACCAATCACCGCGCCGTCACTGCCCACACAAGGTCTGCCATGTCGCTGAAAGTCGCCGTTCTTGCCACTGTCACTGCCGGAACTCTCATGGGGGCGCCGATGAAGCTTCAACGCGTGGTTCGCGTGGACAACGATACCTGGCCCCCCTTCAACATGGCCTCCTTTGACCAGGACAAGGTGCGCACCTTTGGCGACTTCCAATACGTGCCCTACTGGGATGCGGACACGATTCTCGTTGTCGTGCGGCGCGATCTGCGCGACCACACGGTGCAGACGGTGCGGCTGGAAGGACGCGCGCTGACCATCAACCCGAAGGATGGGCACCGCAACACCGTCGTCGGCATCAGCGCGGAGGATGGACGGCTGCATCTGTCCTGGGATCACCACTGCAACCAATTGCGCTACGGGACGAGCCGTCCCGGTTTCATCACGGAGCCGCCGAAGACCATGACGGCGGCGGACTTCGAGCCTGCCCGACCGTTGATCCCGGGCAACAAGATGGAGTCCAGGGCCACCTACCCGCGCTTCCTGAGCAATCCGCCCAAGCCGCTCCACTTCATCTACCGCCAGGGCGGCAGCGGCGATGGCGACAACTACGTCCACCGCTACGATGCCAAGACCCACACCTGGGCTCGGCTCGGCGAGACCGGTCTGTTCTCTCGCAAGGGGATCTACCCGCCGTGGGAGAACAGCAAGAGCCGTTGTGCCTACCTGAACGACACGTTGCTGGATACGACGGGGCGCCTACATGTGACCTGGTGCTACCGGGAGGCCGGGCGCAGTTGGGCCAGCAATCACGACCTGCACTATGCCTATAGTGACGACAGTGGCGCCACGTGGGCCAACAATGCCGGCGAAGGCATCGCCGACCTGGCCAAGGGAGACCCGATCGAGCTGGCCGACCCCGGCATTGTCGTGCGGTCAATTCCTGTCTTTTCTTGGCTGATGAACCAAACGGCAATGACGCTTGACGCCGACAACCAGCCGCACGTCGTCACCTACCACCTGGCTACTCCCGAGCGCCCCAAGGGCAAGCTGAAACACGGTCCGCCGCCGGAGATCGGGCGCAAACTGAGCCTGTTCCACCACTGGCGCAGTGCCGACGGCGCCTGGCATAGCAGCGGTCCGGTCACGCCCCTCACCACTCGCCCCGGCATCGTCTTTGATCGGTCTGGCAACCTCGTCGTGTACTACGCCAAGGGCGGCCAGCTGATGGTCCATGTCGCTCTGGGAGAAGGTGGCTGGCAGACCTGGCAGCACGCGGCAATGACGATCCCCGGCATCAACCTGCACAAGGCCTCCAAGCCCGACCTCGGACGGATGGCGCGCGATGGCATTCTCTCGTTCGCCGTCACCACCAACGAGGAAGGCGGCACGCGCGGTTTCGCGCTCGTCGACTTCGCCCTCACGCCGTAGCTGCTTGTGGGGGAAGGGCGGGGCCGGCCGGG
>JABGQJ010000831.1 GCA_018648945.1 Victivallales bacterium | reverse complement strand
GACGCAGGAAGTTCGATTCGGCGCGGAGCACGGGCACCCAAGCCAGATGCAGGGGACCGTGAATGTAGGAGGAGACCGGACGCTGGCGCTTCATCCAGAACACGCGGGTGGCCGTGCCGCCCCAGACTTGCTGGAAGCGCAACGGCCAGCGCACGGCAAATGCAATGGAGTGGGGGGCGTATTCCGCCGCCATGGCTACGGTGGGATTGCGGGCGAGAAGCTGCCTGAACTGCTCGACGCCCCCTTGCCCGCCGAACTTGCCATCGACGATGCCGTTGCCGAAATCCCCGACCGTGCCGCCCACATCCTCGTAGTTCGCGTCCGTGCCGGTATCCTCGCGCCAGCGGATCATCATGTCCGTGTGGTACGTGCGCCACTTGGGCGACAGCGGATCGAGGTAGAACAGCTGCCCATCCTTGGCAGTCTCGAAACTCTGGGCCTCCTTCGTGTAGCGGAAGAACCCACGCTTCCTGCGGGTCAGCCCGAATTCGGCAATGCCGTCGCGTTTGAAGACGGGCGAGTTCACGTTCACGCAGTAGGTGTTTACGTAAGCCATGGTGCGGAAACCGTAGGCATGCAGTTGCCTGACGCGCTCGACATAGCCAGCGCGTGGCGTCCAATCGGGCAAATCGTGGTCGAAGTCTGGCGCGCGCGCATTCCATTCGTGAAACATGACGGTCTCGGGCTCGAAGGTGTTCGCGAGCACCCGCAGCACGGCGGGATCGTCCTTGGCCCAATTGTCGATGATGATGCGGATCTTGTCGGCCCACGGCATGGCCGCCCGAGCAGCGAGCTCCGGCGCGAAGGTCCGAGCATACCACTCCTTGTAGGGCGTCATCGCATCAACCCAACCACCCCCGGCCACATCCAGGTGCCAGGTGACCGACTCGGTCTTCCTGTGGGGCTCGAAGGGCATGAGGTTGAGATGCTCAATGGCCACGGAGAAGGCGCTCCCGCTCCAGTTCATGAAGAAGAAGTTGGGGTGGAACTTGTCGTCCTCGGTCCAGAGGCCGATGCTCCCCTTCCGGCCCTCGATACCAACGACGGGTGCCTCCCAGAAGGGCTTCCCGCCAAGTGTGGTGAGCCCGGGCTTCATCTCGCGGTCGTACATAACGCCGCCGAAGGTCGGGACGTAGAATCTGTGGTCGGCATGCAGATTGGCGAGCGGCACCTGAACCCCATATACCCCGCCCTTGGGGCTAGTTGCACTGGCCTTGACCAGGAGCGCCCCGGTCTTGCCGTCCTCCCAGGCTTCCACGGTGAGCGTTTCCTCGGGGAACATCTGACTGCCGTTGGTCAGCCCGGTCCAGGTGGCCCGAAGACCGCGGCGGATGCGGGCGACCTTGTATTGTGATCCATCATGCGGGCGATGCATGGTGGGATAGGAGCCACCAGCCTTGATGTGTTGGTTCATCGTGCGCGTGCCCCACGGCATATGCAGCTTGGCGGCGTCCTCGGGGTCGCCCCCAAGATGGCCCATGCCGTGGGGGATGGCGGCGTCTGCTGCTGCCGGGTCCGCATGCAGCTCGCCCGTGGCCAGGTTTTTGAGCTGGACGACCATGCCGTCACGGATCGTTGCGGACAGCCGCTCGGTGCGAATTGTGAAGCCGCGCTCGTGCCGAGTCACCTTCGCGGCAGCGGCTTGCCGTGGGACAAGCGCAACGGCCACCAGGATTGCCAGGAGTGCTGTTCGGCGGCTCAATGTCATGCCAGTAGGCGTTTGGGTGGCCATATGTCACTGCCCTTTCCATGGCGGGTTCACGTTCCTGCAACGGGGGGAGCGTAGTGTCGGGACGGCGCTGGCGCAAGGACCTGGGACGTAGCTCTGGCGGTATGTCAGGGGATGGCGGCCTTCACGGGCGTCTCTTCCCTGAACAGCAGGTTGTCCACGTAGAACGCGGCGTTCTCCTCCCCAGCGGACACGATTCCCCCCCAGGTGAGGGTCCGGAAGTTGGGGGCGAGGAAGGGCTGGTTGGTCTTCCTGGCCCTGATCTGACCGTTCTGGCGTACGGTGATCTCGAAGGTCTGCGGGCCGGGCTCGGGGGTGACCGAGAAGCGCAGGTCGATGTTGAACCATTCGCCATTGGGGATCTGGCACAGGGAGGTGCCGTCGGCATCGCCGCCTTCGGAGGCACCGAGGAGAAGTCTGCCGTCGGGCCGGACGATCAACTGCGGTCCGACGAGGATCTTCTTCCCGGACCAGTCCCGGAACTCGATGTCGATGTCCGCCGGGCTTTTCTTGTCGTTCATGACGTCCACCGAGAAGCGGTAGGCCCCCGCTGGGGACTTCCGACCGCTGAACATCACCAAGTGGGGGTTGAAGAACTTGATCCCGGGGGCGTCGGTGAAGCGGAGGGACTGTTTGCCGGTCGCGGCGGTCGCATCAGTCACGCGGATGGTCCCCTGCCCCTCCTCGTGGGAATCGAGAAGTGGGGGAGCGCCAACGGGAAATGCCTCGAAGTCGAGCTCGATGTGGAGATCTCGCCGGGGGGGATTGCGCAGGCCGGCGGGGTAGGCCGGGGGGTGGGGTTTCGCAGGCGTCGTGGTGAGCCGGCCAGCCTTGCTGTAGTCGAAGGGTTTGAAGCCGATGCGTGAGGCCGGGGATCCATCCTTCAGGCGGTAGTCGCCCTTGGCGGGATCCACGAAGAGGGGGTCGGCGATGACGGAGCGGGCATCCTGCCCGGTGGCTTGCCATGCCGTGAAGGAACGCTCGTGGAAGGCGACGGGGTGGCCACCGAAGTTCCAATAGAGGTTGTTGTCGAAAATGCAGTCGGACCGCTCCCAGTTCTCGCTAGTGAGCACGCCCTTGTTCCAGTAAACGATGTTGTGCTGCACGTCAAGACCCAAGTTGGTCTCGCGTTCGCCGCGGCGGAACATGGGCTTGCGGAACATGGGGGCCTCGGGGTCGAGGATGGGGCCGAAGATGTTGTTGCGGGCGATGTTGTGCATTCCACCATCGCTGTTCAGATTGTAGACGTGGGTGGTGATGTTGTAGACCACGTTGTCTTCGGTAAGGGTGAAGCTCGAGCCTTGGTCAAGGTAGATACCTACGGCCCAGGGGATGCCCGTGAGATCGTGGATGTGGTTGCCGCGGATGACGGTTCCCGGGGAGCGCCCGAGGGTGTAGATGCCGGCTCCGTCGGTCAACACGTCCTGCAGGCAGTCATAGATATGGTTGTAGGCGATGACGTTGTTACAGGTGGGCGTTTCACCCAGGCCCCAGGTCCAGCCGGAAGAGATTCCGGTGTAGTACATGTCATAGATGTCGTTGTGTTCGATCACGTTGTCATGGGCGAACTGCAGGAGAATGCCCACCGACG
>JABGQJ010000830.1 GCA_018648945.1 Victivallales bacterium | reverse complement strand
ATGAGTCGCTTGACCTCCTCGCCCATGGCTTTGACCTCCGCCCAGCGTTCCGTGAAGGGCTCGGGCACCAGCGCGCGTCCGCCGTCTTCCACCGACTTGTTCATGCGCCAGAGGTCGGACCAGGAGTAGTAGACCAGGCCAGTGGCCCCGCCGGCGATGCACTGCCAGGTCATGTTCTTCATCTCATCAAGAGTGGGGGCGCGGTACTTCTTCTTCTCGTCGCCCTTGCGGTACGAGGCCCAGTTGAAGACCTGAGGCACCATCCAGTTGGCGCGGGTCCCGAAGCAGGCGTCGCTGCTCGTCTTGGCGTACTGGTAGGCGTGGGCAATGGGGCGATGGGGGATGGGATAGGGATCGGTGCCAATCACATCGAAGGTGGGCAGGTAGGAGCGGACCTGATGATACTGGTAGAGCACCACCCACGTGGGACGCCCCGGGTCGATCTCCTCCAGCAGGTCGCGATGAGCGGTGAGTTGCGGCAGCATGGAGAGCGGCATCTCGTCGTTGATGTACCAGGCCATGATGCCGGGGTGGTCGATCTTCTCGCCAACCACGCGGCGGACCTTGGCCAATGCCTGCTCCTCGGTCTTGAGACCCCCGCGCCCGGCGTAGAAATCCTTGACGCTGTAGATGAACCGGATGTCCCGCTCGTAGGCGTAGTCCAGCATCTCCTTGCTGGCCCCACTGTAGGGCATGATGCAGTTGAAGGGGGAGTCGGCGTAGAGGTCGAGGTGTTCCTGCTTCACGCTGCCCCAGTACATCCCGAGGGGGAAGAAGGGCTTGCCGTCGAGAATCAGCCGCCCGTGCCCATCGATGTAGGCCTTGCGCTCCGGAAACGTGGCGACACGAGTGATGGGGCAGCTGTTCTCCGAGGTCTCGCCAGCCACGGTCGCCTTGATCTGGACCGTATAGGTCCCCGGCGTCAGCGGCGTACTGTCGAAGGCTACGCTGGCGGTCTCTTCGGCAATCGGGGCCGGGAACGGGCCGAGAACGGTCTTCCCCTTGGCATCGAGGACGGCGATGGTGGCGGCGACCTGCGCCGCCGTCAGGTTCCGGGCATCGAGGTTGAGCCCCGCGAATGCCGTCACCTTGCCGCCGGCGGTCTGGTTGCGGTAACGGTCCACGACCATGGCATTGAGCAGCGGGGGGATGTACTCGCTGAGGGAGACGTCATCGAACCACGCCGTGCCGGTGAAGCCCTTCCGGGCATAGCAGATGATGTGGGCGGAGGCAGCCTCTTCCGGGATCTTGCGCGTCGTCCCTTTGACCAGCGTCCACTCGTCCTTGGTGCCGGTCACGCCCTTGGGATAGGAGCCGGCCAAGTGCTTGCCGTCCTTGTCCATCCACTCCACGCAGATCGTGGCCCCGCCACCCTTGCCCTTCAGGTCCTTGCCGCGTACCCAGACCGAGAACTTGTAGCTCTTGCTCGTCTCCAGCCGCACCGGCATGCTGGCCAACCGGTAGATCTTGGGGTCGGTGTTGACGAACTTCAGGCACCGCGTACCCGTCCGGGGCGATTCCTCGCTGACGGCATAGGGGGGCGAAGGGAGCTGCCAGTCCAGCAGCTTGCCGTCACCGCCCAGCGTCTCAAAGCTGGCGTTGGGCACAAGGTTGGTGGCATCGGCGGCGAACGCGCAGATGGCGGCCAGCAGGGCAAGGATGGATAGCTTCATCGGAATGACCTCTCGGGGGTGCTTGGCTTGGGCAGACTACTATCTAGCCTCTCGTAGCCAGGCACGCAACTGGATTGCGGCAGGAGTCTTGACCTTATGGGCCGGTGGTGGAGAGTAGCGGAGTGCGCAATAGACAGCCCTCAGGAGTTTCCGCCATGCTTTGGTGCCCGCCCGCCTCGTCCGACCCCGTCGATCTGGTCAATCCCGACATCGGCGGCGTGCCGCATCTTCTGCAACCGACCATCCCAATGGTCCACCGCCCATTCGGCATGGTGCGTCTGGCCCGCGAGCCGAAGGGATATCAGCAGGAACGGATCGACTCCTTTCCCCTGAACTTGCCGGCGCACCGTGGTCCAGCGGTGGGGCGGTTGATGCCGGGATTGGGGGAACTGTCTCCCGACCCCGCTGCCTGGGGCTCAGCGTATGACCACGACTTCGAGACTTGCACTCCCTATCGCTATGGTGTGTTGTTGGAAGATACGGGCATTGTTGCCGAAATGACCACGACCGCCCGCGCCGCCTGCTACCGATTCATCTTCCCGAGCAGCGACGGCCATGTCTGTCTGGCCTTGCAGGGCGATTGCGGCTTCGAGCGGCTGGACGAGTGCACCGTGGGTGGCTACGAGGCATTCGGCGATGTGCGCATGTACTTCGCGCTGCGCGCCGAGCTGCCGCTAAAGGTGACCAGTCTTGGCGAAGCCGACGGTACCCGAGTGACCTTGGTCGCCGACACGGATACGCTGGTGTTGCGCAGCGGCATCTCTTGGCTGTCGGTGGAGCAGGCTCGGCAGAACCTCGAGGCCGAGGTCGCCGGCCGCTCCTTCGAGCAGATTGCCGGGGCCAGTCGGGATGCCTGGAACGAGGAACTAGGCAAGATCACGGTCGAAGGCGGCGAGCCGACCCAGCGCCGCGTGTTCTACTCGGCCCTCTATCGCTGCTGCGAACGGATGTACGAGTGTTCGGAGAATGGACGCTACTACAGTCCGCATCTGGGGAAGGTCTGCGAGGATGGTGGCTCGCCCCATTTCACCGACGACTGGATCTGGGACACCTTCCGGGCCATGCATCCGCTGCATGTGCTGATCGATGGCGACCGGGAAGCCGCGCGGTTGCGCTCCTACCTGCGGGTGTACGAGGAAAGCGGCGGCATGCCCTACTTCCCGAAGATGAACGGCAACTTCCCGATCATGAACGGGCACCATGTGACCGCCGTGTTCGCCGACGCCTGGGCCAAGGGGCTGCGCGGCTTCGATGCGGAGTTGGCCTACGAAGGACTGCGCAAGACCGCCATGCAGGAGACCATGCTGCCCTGGCGCGCCGGGCCGCTCACGGAGCTGGATCGCTGCTATCAGGAGAGGGGCTTCTTCCCCGGGCTGCCGCCTGGAGCCGAAGAAACGGTGGCGGCGGTGAATCCGGGAGAAAAGCGGCAGTCGGTGGCGGTGAGTCTGGCCCGTGCCTACGACGACTGGTGCCTGGCCCAGCTGGCCCGCAGTCTGGGCAAGGAGGAAGACGCCGAGTTCTTCCTGGCTCGGGCCGATTGGTACCGCCGGTCCTACAATCCCGCCCATGGCTTTTTCGCGCCTCGGGATGAGTCGGGAGCCTGGATCGAGCCCTTCGACGCCAAATTCTCAGGCGGGCAGGGCGCGCGCGAGTACTTCGA
>JABGQJ010000083.1 GCA_018648945.1 Victivallales bacterium | reverse complement strand
CGATGCTCACGGAGCTTCCGTTGCCCCTCCTGGCTCATGGGGATCTCGGCGGGGGCCCCTCTGGCCACCAAGCCCAGAGCAATGACCAGCAAGGCTCCACAGAGGCGTGGCGCCGCGATCCTGGGGGCCGGGGATCTAGGATGGCTCATCGCTGGACCTCGGTTGCGGAAGAGAGATGCCAGAAACAACACGACCGGTCGCCTGGGATAGACGACCGGCCGTGACGGAGACGGGACAGGCGGCTTATTCGCCGACCACGACCTCTTGATTGAGCTTGGAGGACTTGTAGATGGCGTCGATCAGCTTCATGGCAACCACGCCCTGCTCGCCGGTAGCGGCGGGCTCGCCTTCGCCCTTGGCGGCGGCGACGAACTTGGTCAGTTCCTTGGCGAAACCATCGGCCTTGGTGTCGTACTTCAGCTTCACGTCGGCCAGCATGTCGTCGACTTCGGTCAGCAGGACGGTGTCGCCACCAACCTTGATGCCGCCCTTGGTGCCGAGGATCTCGAGCATCTGCTCGTCGTTGGCGTTGGCGGCCCAGGCGACTTCGAAGCTCATGGTGGCCTGATCACCGAAGCGGACGAGACCCGCCGCGTAATCGTCCACGTCGAAGGTGCCCTCGTAGTTCGGGGGGCCGGCCCACATGCCGATGTAGTTGTAGTCTTCCATGGGGCTGCCAAACTTGGCGTAGGTCTTGGCGCTGACGCGGGTGGGATTCCACAGGCTGGTGGCCCACATGGCGAGGTCGAAGAAGTGGACGCCGATGTCGATCAGCCCGCCGCCGCCGGATTCGGCCTTGGTGGTAAACCAGCCACCCATGCCTGGAATGCCGCGACGACGGATCAGACGGATGCGAATCTGGTAGATCTCGCCGAGTTTGCCGTCGTCGATGGCCTTCTTGACGATCTCGGCATCGGCGGATTGACGGCGGACCATGCCCATCTGGAGGACCTTGTCGGCGGCATCGCGGGCGGCGCAGATGGCCTCGCCTTCGGCGGTGCTCATGGCCATGGGCTTCTCAAGCATCACGTGCTTGCCGGCCTTCAGAGCGTCGATGGCGATGGGGGCGTGCATGTTGTTGGGCACGCAGATGCTCACGCCATCGATATCGGGGTTGGCGAGCAGTTCATGGTAGTCGGTGTAGGTGAGCGGCACGTCGTGGCGCTTGGCCTTCTCGGCAAGGGTATCCGGAAGGATGTCGCACAAGGCGACGAGGTCGGCGTCGGCGACCTTCTTGTACGCGTCCGAGTGGACGGACCCGATGGTCCCTGCCCCGATGATCCCGATCTTCATTTTGCAGCCCATGGTACAGTCCTCGTCTGGTTGGATGGATGACAACGTGACAACCTGCAATACGGAACGGTTGTAGCATACGTGCGAAAACGCTTGCCTCAAGCCTCCAGGAAAGCACGGATCGACGCCGCGCGTGGCTCTGCTGCCGTGCGGGCCAGGAAGTCCTGCCAGTCTTGCTGGCGGGCTGTGCCGTCCAGATTGGGTAGGAAACCGAAAGAAAAATACAGGCAGATGGCAGGCACGCGCACCGTATTGGTCGTGAGATAGACACGCGTGTGCCCGAGCGTCCGCAGGCGATCGCAGACGCAGGAGAGCAGCGGCTTGGCCAGGCCCTGCCCCTGGTAGGCCGGGACGATGGCAACCCAATGAATCCGGCCCAAGCCTGGATCACCGGGCTGGAACCAGGCACTGGCCGTACCGATCGCGTGGTCCTGGCCATCCAACAGATACACCTGCCGTTCGCGAAGCAGATTCCGGTCGGTCCCGAACTGCCCCCAGAAGGTATCGAGCGAGAAGGTGTTGAAGGTGTCCGCCTTCCGGTGCATGGCCACCCACGCCTCCTCGTCCCCTGGCTCGTAGAAGCGCAGCCGGAATCCAGACGGCAGCGGCGAGGCAGGGACCTCGGTCAGATTGGGGCAGTCCATGCGAACCATGCGACCGGCGGTGCTCATCGGGGGCTCTCCTGGGTGATTGCAGATGATCACGGAGTCTAACCCCATCGCTGGGCCTTGCCCACCTTCTGCCAGTTGACGCCGCAGCGATGGTGTGCTATTTCATTGTTCGATGGTCCGAGTCCGAGCCAGAGATGCGGGAGGCAACATGACCGACACGCCACGTTCCGAAGTCCCGTCGAGAGATGGGTTCATGATCGCGGAAATGCCGGACCGGGAACGGCCGCGGGAACGCCTGGAGCACCAGGGAGCGGAGGCCCTGACGGATGTCGAGCTGCTCGCGATTCTGCTCCGCTCGGGTCTGCGGGGATGCTCGGTGCTGGATCTCTCGCGGGAGGTGCTACAGGCCTACGGCGGGGATCTTGACCGGCTCTCCAAGGCGTCGGTCAACGAGCTGCGGGGCATCCGGGGGATCGGCACGGCCAAGGCGGTGGAGATTCGGGCGGCCTTCGCTCTGGCAGAGCGCTTGCGCCAGGTGACGGCCCTGCAACGACCCGTGCTCGACTCGCCGCAGTCCATCGCGCGGATGTTCCGCGAGCGGTTCCGGTCGCTCCCGCAGGAAGAGCTGCACGCTCTCCTGCTGGATACCCGGAACCGCCTGATCCGGGACGAGACCATCACCGTAGGCCTGGTAGACCGTAGCCAAGTGCACCCGAGGGAGGTGTTCCGACGGGCCATCCGCGAGAGCTGTTCGCGACTGGCCATCGTCCACAACCACCCGAGTGGCGATCCGACGCCCTCGGCGGCCGATATCGCCTGCACAAAGCAGCTGATAGCAGCAGGGAAGGTGGTGGGCATCGAGCTGATCGACCATGTGGTGGTCGGCGGGGGCGGGGGGCTCGCAGGCCGCGAATACGTCAGCCTCCGGGCCGAAGGCATGATGGCGGAAGAGTAGGGCAGGAAAGAGGAAGCGGGGCGCTGCCCCGAAACCCCGCCGGGGAGACACGCCTCCCCGGACCCCACGGGTCTGCCTGCCGGTGTGGAGTACCACTTCGCAAGGCGGATGCCACTGCTCGCGCACCAAGGCGGAATCTGGGAACATGGGGTGCTATGATAGAGGGCGATTCCACGAAAAACGAGGACTTGTCCGCGACCATGCACGAACCTGCCATCTCCCGCCTCCAATCCGGCGGTCTCATCACCAACTATGTGTGCAGCTCCGCCTGCGCGCACTGCTCCTACCGAAGCAGCCCGAAGCGAGACAAGGCCTATATCACGGCGCCGCAAGCGGCGGAGAACTTCAGAGTCTGTCGCCGCCTGGGGTGCCGGAGCATGCATATCGGTGGCGGCGAGCCCCTACTGAAGCCGGACGCGCTGAAGGAAGTCCTGCGCGCAGCGCGGCAGGAGGGGATGGGGATCGACTACGTGGAGACCAACTCCTCGTGGTTCAAGGACCAGGATTCAGCGATCGCTCTGCTGCGCGACCTGCAGCAGCTGGGGTGCGGGACATTGCTGATCTCCATCGATCCCTTCCACAACGAATTCATCCCCTTCGCCAGGGTGAAGGGAGTGCTCCAGGCATGTCGTCGATCAGGCATGGGCATCTTCCCTTGGGTGATGGAGTTCTACGACGAAATCAACCGCCTCGACGACCAAACGGCCCACTCGCTCGAGGAGTACGAGCAGGCCTACGGCCCCGGCTACCTTGCCGATGTGGAGGCTCGCTACTGGGTCAGCATGTGCGGGCGGGCAGTGGATACCTTCGGCCCTCTGCATCCGCGCCAGAACGCCGAACAGATCCTGTGCCAGGCCAATCCCTCTTGCCAGAAACTGGTGGGCACGGGGCACTTCCATATCGATCTGTACGGCAACTATGTGCCACCCGGCTGCGTCGGCCTGACCGTGCGCCGGGATGACCTGGGAAGCCCGCTCACCCGCGAATCCTACCCCATATTCCGGACGCTCCTGGAGGGCGGTGTGGCCGCGCTCTACAGCTTGGCCCAGGAATTCGGTTACGAGCCAGACCGGGAGTTCGCGGGCGAATGCGATCTCTGCGCGCAGCTCCGTTCATTCCTCGTGGACCGTGCGCCCGACCGGTTTCCGGAGTTGGCCCCCGCCGAGTTCTACACAGTCGATCAATAGCTGCACGTAGCACAGGCAAGCTGCCAGTCCTCAAGCTAGGGTATGCGACACGCCACCGCACGAAGGAGACCGCCATGTCTACCGAATACCACGGACTTGATGCACTTGGCAACGCGAATCTCTCGCATCGCCGGCCCCTCCCCCTTCGCACGTTCCACTTCGGCGCGCCCTACTACCCCGAGCACTGGTCGGAAGCGGACCGCCAGGACGATGCCGAGCGGATGGCGGACGCAGGCTTCACCATGGTCCGGATGGCGGAATTCGCCTGGGACATCCTGGAACCGCAGGAAGGGAGTTTTGACTTCGCGCTCTTCGACGAAGTGATTGCCGAGCTCGCGGACGAGGGTATCCGCACGATGCTCTGCACGCCCACGGCCACGCCCCCACGCTGGCTCACCATGGCCCATCCCGAAATCCACCGCGAAGACGCTCGCGGTGTGCCGCTCCAGCACGGAGCCCGCCAGCATTGCTGCCACAGCCATCCCGTGTTCCGCGAGTATTCTCGCCGCATCACGCAGGCCATGGCCGATCACTACCGAGGGAACCGCCACGTCATCGCCTGGCAGACGGACAACGAGTTCAACTGCCACTTCTCCGAGTGCCATTGCCCTGCCTGCCAGACGGGTTTCCAGGATTTCCTGCGCCGTAAGTTCGCCGGGAACATCCAAGCCCTCAACCAGACGTGGGGAACCGCGTTCTGGGCCCAGACCTACACCGACTTCGCGCAGATTCCCACCCCCAAGCCGGACCGCCCCTGCTACGACAATCCCGCTCACCGGCTGGATTACTACCGCTTTGTCCGAGAATCGGTCGCGGTCTTCCAGCACGATCAGGTGCAGATCCTGCGCGCCGCCAACCCCGCGTGGTTCATCACCCACAATGGCTGTTTCCGACACGTCGACTACCGGGGGCTCGTTGGCCAGGATCTCGACGCGCTGTCCTATGACGTCTATCCCTTCTTCGACCAGGATCCCGCGCACCGCCCCTACTCGCAGGCCTTCAATCTCGACCGCGTGCGGGCCCTGACCGGCAATTTCATGATCCCCGAACACCAGTCCGGCGGCGGTGGCCAGGGAGGCTACCTGCACGACACGCCCGAGCCTGGCGAACTGCGCCGCATGACCTACACCTCCGTCGCCCGAGGCGCGGATAGCGTCCTCTACTTCCGCTGGCGGACCTGTCGCTTTGGCGCCGAGGAGTACTGGCGGGGCATCCTGGACCACGACAACGTCCCTCGCCGCCGCTACGAAGAGGTGGCCCAGATAGGGATGGAAATGAAACGGATCGGGCCGGCCATTCGCGGCACGCATGTGCACATCGATATCGGCATCGCCGTCGGGGACATCGATGTGGAGGAGGCCCACGACATCCTCAGTCTCGGCCTGCCGAATCCACGGCGGGTCGCGGAAGCGGTCCACGAGGAACTGAACCGCGCAGGCTACGCTGTGGGCTGCGTCCATCCAGACGACGATCTCACCGGCGTATCCATGTACATCATTCCGCATTGGGCAAGCTTCGATCCCGCGTGGGTTCCCGGCCTTCAGGCATTCGTGGAGCAAGGCGGCGTCCTGGTGATCGGGGCGCGCACGGCCAGCAAGGACATGGACAACAACGTGATCGGCGGGACAGCTCCGGGCTGCCTTAGCGAACTTGCGGGGGTATCGGTCGTTGAGTACGGCCGCCAGAACAACTCCGAGCAGCGGCCCCTCCACCTCACCGATGGCGTGAATTCCGCCAAGACGGACCTCTGGTACGAGGTGCTCTCACTGGGCACCGCCAGCACGCTTGCGACCTGGAACAGTCGCCATCTCACCGGCCAGCCAGCCGTTTCGAGGCGTCGGCTGGGGAAAGGCACGGTGTATTATGTAGGCACGCTGCTCGACGGCCATATCCGTGGTCTCCTCAGCGAACGCATCGAGGCCGAGGCGAACGTGCTCCCCCTCTGGCCCGGTGCGCCGGAGGAAGTGGAGACGGTTCTCCGGACCGACGGCACCCGTCGCATCTGGTTCTTCGCCAATCGCGGCGACGCGCCGGTCGTCGTGCCACACACCCCGGAGGGCGTATCGCTGACCGATGACGAGGATGTGGGTGGCGGGCCGGTGACTCTGGAACGGCACGGCGTCCTGATCGTGCAAGAGAAGTAGCCTGGAGATACGAGCCATGAAGGGTCCGCGAACTTGGCTGTTGACCGTTTCTTTGGCATTGGTTGGGGCGTTGGCACATGGTGCTGGCGACGGGGAATGGGAGACGATCTGGCGCGAGACGTTCGACGACTGGGATCTGGGCCCCGTACCTGCTTCGGCTAAGGAGTGGCAGGCGCACGCGGATGGCAAGAACCGGATCGAGACAGCGAAGGTCGGCAACGGGCGGGCAGTCTGTTTGCTGGATGTCACAAAAGCAGTTCGGCAGGCCTCCTGTCGCTTGCGACGGACCCTCTCGGACAGGCCGGGCAGCTACCGCATCTCCTACCGGACCATGCTTCGCCAAGGTCGGGCCGAATCGCTTAGCCAGGACATGGGGTTCCACCTGTTCGACCCCGGAGTCCTCTTCGACGTGTTCTTCTCAGGCGGCGCCATCAAGACATGGCAAGAAGAAGGCTGGACTGGCCTCGATCCACCCGTGCCATGGCAGGCAGACCACTGGTACGAGATAGTGATCGAGGTATCCCCTGCAGACGGCCAGGCCAGACTCTCGGTGGACGGTACGAAACGGAAGACCGTATCTCTCCGCCGAACTGGCGGGCAGCCCGTCTTTATCGAGTTTGTCAGCCAACGCTACGCCATCGGTGAGCTGTGGATCGACGACGTGGTGCTCGAGCACCGGTCGCCGCCGGAGCTGAGTACGACCGCCAGCAAGGAATGGCGCCAGGCGAATCTCCAGAAGCGGACCAAACGCTGGTTCGCCGATGAAGACAGCAAGCTGACCTGGGGGAAACTGCGCAACACAGACGGCCACATCGCCGTTGCGCGACGCGCCATCGCTACAGATTTCACCGGCAACCCAACCCTCCAACTCGACCTCAAGACCAGTCCGGGCACCACCCCCAGAATCTACCTGCGCCGGATCCCCACCGGGGAGGTGGTCACCTTGGCTCCCACTCCGGATCAGCGCTATGCGCTATTCGCGGCGACTGGCTGGGATGGCGTGGTGGAGGCGGAGCTGCTGGTGACTCTGAACACGGCAGGCGAACTGAAGCTCGGCAAGGTCACAGTCCAGGCAGATCCCGTCGTGAACTACCGGAACGTGGGAACGATCGGACGCTTCGTGAAGCCTTCCCGCAAAGCGAATCAGCTGCCGCGAGTCCTGCCGATCAGGGTGCAGGGAACGCCGGGAGAGGCAGTGCCAGTCCATTTCGGGCTGCCCTTCCCAGAACGGGCGTTGTCACAGCCCGATTCACTGCTTCTGCAGACGAAAGACGGTGTCCCTCTGCCACTCCAGACCAGACCTCTCTCCTACTGGTCGGACGGGTCTGTTCGCTGGCTTCTGGTCGATACCCAAGCAGCGCTCCCGAAACTGGGACAGACCACCATTTTCCTTGCCGATGGCAAGAAAGTCCGGAAGGAACTGCCGCTAATCGGGGTAGAGACGGAGGAGAGTATCACGCTCGACAATGGCCTCCTTCAGTTCACCATGCCTCGCTTGGGATTCTCGCCCATCGCAGGGCTTCCGGCGCCCTGTGATGGGAGCTGGGACTTCATCGTCCGCGCCGATGGACGGACCTATCGCGCAAGCCAGGGAGTTGCCCGAGTCCGGCTCGAGGACACAGGGCCCGTGCGCGCCACGGCGATCGTCTCGGGGACGCTGGCAGACGCTGTGGACGTGGCCTTCAAATACGAACTCAGACTCTCGCTCGGCAAGGGGAGCCAAGAGATCGAGATCAAGCCCACGTTCCTGTTTGTGGGGAGTCAGCCCGAATGCCAGTTGGAGGAGGCGTCCTTCGTTCTGGGGACCCAGTTGAAGCCGGCTGACATCACCTTCGGAGCGGATGTACCCCACTCCCTGTACCGCGCCGCAGGGCAGTCCATTCACCTGCTTCAAGACCAACTCGACCACTACACGGTGGCCAGGGACGATGCCGAAATGGCCACTGGGAAACGGGCCTCGGGATGGCTCCTCACGGATGGGCTTTGCCTGGCAATGCGGCGCTTTCCCGAGCAGTTCCGCAAGGGGTTCCGCGTAACGGACACCGAGATTCGGGCGGAGCTCTGGGCGCCGGGAGCAGCCAGACGCTTTGGTCGGGGAGCAGCCAAGACCCACGACATGGTGCTCTCCTTTGGAGTTGCGGGCAGGCAGGAGGCGGAATCCCTTGCCGAAAGAAACCAACATCCCGCCATTCTGTACCCCGGTGGCGAGTGGCTCGCCCGTTCACTGGGTCTCGGGGAGTTCCCTCTGCCTACCAAGGAGACTCAGGACCTCGACGCCCTCTTCGAGACCGCATGCGAACGCCGCTTCACCGAGGCGGCTCGCCAACCTAAGCGAGCCCATGGGATGGTGAACTACGGCGAGACTGCCCATATCAACAGCGAGATCGATGCCCACGTCGCGCTCTTCCTGCAGTGGGCCCGCACCGGGAAGCGAAGATGGCTGGATGCAGCCCTGGACTGGGCACAGCACAGCCAGGATATCGATGTCTGTCACGCCAGCACGAACGCCCGTGAGATCGGTATCCACCACAACCACTACCCGTCCGACCACAACAACGGGGGGCTGACCCTTACCCATACCTGGATCCGTGGCCAGCTGTTCCGCTACTACCTGGCTGGCGACCAGAGATCCCTGCTCGCCGCCAATCGCGCCGGCTTGGCATTCAGGCGCAATCTGGTTACCGAAGGCCGTCTGCTCGATGGCGGAAGGCCCGGCGCCGGCATCGGTTCCCGCGGCTACGGACGGGCATCATGGGCGCTCACCGAGTTGTTCCAGGCCACCCGCAACCCCGTGCATCTACGCACCATGAATCGCCTAAACCAGTATCTGGCGGCCAATCTTCGCGCCGATGGCGCAGTGCCGGCCAACCACAATGGTGCTGGCATCTGGAGCAGTACCGACGAATGCCCCCATATGGCCGCCATCTGCGCCGTTGGGCTGGCACGCTATGCAGCGGAGCTCCCCAAAGACCAAGCGGAACCCCATCGCCAGGCGCTCCGCCGCATCGCCGACTGGCAACTCAGCCGCGGGGCCATGCCCGAGAAGCTCGGGATCATGTACCACAACTACCCCGGCGGCGAGGTCATCCACTTCGTCGATGCCTGCTCGGACATGCTCGAGGCCTGGATCGCGCTGTACGAGACAACCGGCAACCCCCTCTATCGCGACCTCGCCGAGTCCATCTACGACAATCTCATCGAGATGGGGGACCAATGGCACCATGACTGGACCATGTGTGCCCGCAACGTGCTCTTCTATGTCGCCAGACGGCAACGTCTCCTGAAAGCGCACGCAACCTCCTTCGCACCAGCTCCGCATGGTGCCGATGCGGCATTCCTCAACTCCTGCCAGAGCCCGGACGGAGGCTTCGGCCTGGCCCCGGGACTTCCCTCGGACATGGATTCCACCTACCGCGCCCTTGATGCCCTCCGGCTCCTCGGGCAACCCATTCCCCACGCGGCCCGATGCGCAGAATGGATCCTCTCCTGCCAACATGCCTCCGGTGGATATGCGGGCGAGCCCGGCTGGTACCCAAATGTGGCCTGGACCCACTTCGCACTCCAATCCCTCCTCATTCTGGGAGTGGATCCGCCTCGCCCGAAGGACACTCTGGAATGGCTGCGGATCTGCATCAATGAGGATGGCGGTTCGGGATCCTGCCCGGTCACCGGGCCCAAACCCTATCACCCCGCATGGCGGTCCGCCACTGAGTACACGTCCTACGCAGTTCAAGCCATCGGTATGCTGGGAGGGCAGCTCCCGAACGTCGCCCAGACCCGAGCGTTCCTCTTGGCAAGGCAGAGCAACCAAGGCGGCTTCAACCGCTGGCGGGGACGAGCCAACACGGTATATACCGCTCTGGCGTTGGACGCGTTGCGCCGACTTGAGAAGCGGCCGGACGAAAGGGACTACCAGACCGGGGTGGCCGCCTGGTTGGTGTCGCTTCGACACACGAACGGCGGCTATTCATGGGATGGCGGCAAGAGAACCACGTTGCGCAATACCGAGCACGTGCTCCGTTCCTTCCGCTCCCTCCAGGTGTCGCTTCCGGACGAGGATTTGGAGCTCACGCGCGAGTATGTGCGCAGTTGCCGAGCGCCGAATGGGGGGTTTGGTCACCGACCGGGACGAACTCCCACGGTCGTGCACACCTGGTATGGCGTTCGGGCCGCAGTCATGCTTGCGCCCATTCCCAAGCCAGATGCTATCCAGGGAAGAAACGGTGCTCAATAGCGAGGCAGAGCGTGTGGTAGATCGCCATGTGTTCTTCCTGGGCTCGGTAGGTTTCGGACGATGGCGTTCGGATACACACGTCTGCCAGTTTGGCCAGCCGCCCGCCCTCACAACCCGTCATGGCCAGAACACTCATCCCCCTCGCCTTGGCGGCCACTGCTGCAAGCAGTACACTACGGGAGTTGCCCGACGTTGAGATAGCCCACAGAACATCGCCCGGGCGGCCGTATCCCCATACCTGTTGAGCAAACGGCAGGTCGCCCCCGTTGTCATTCGACACAGCCGTGCGCAACGAGAGGTGACCGGTCAGGGCGATGGCCGGCAAGCCCTCCTGCAACCCGGCACACAGCACCTCCCCAAGCTCTGGATTGATCTCCATGAGCATGTCCTGCGAGTCAGAATCCAACCGGCGACGCCTCACGAAGCCCTTCATCAGTTCACCGACGATGTGCTCGCTGTCCGCCGCACTACCCCCGTTCCCGCAGACGAGAAGCTTGCTGCCGCCGTCGAAAGCCATCACCAGAAGGTCGGCGGCAGCGGCCAGCGAAGACCGCGATGGACCCAGCGAGGGAAGACGCTTCTCTAAATCATCTAAGTAATTGGTAAACAATGTATTATCCAGTATATTCATCGAGTGCATAAACTGCTAACAATCGACTTGTTCGGAAGTGCGGAGTACACACTACAATAATATGTTGATAACGTTGTGAACAGGTTGTCGCCAGATCGGTTGACCGGGTTACTACAGCCGTAACTCACTGCCGTTGCCCGGCGCTTCTCCGCTGCGGTTGACTTGTGCCCATCTATAATAATATTGATTCTATATAAAAGAAGACTAGTTTTAATCTTTCAACCTGTGAATTAGCGAGGAACTGCCACCATGAAGGTAACGGTTTCCAGAGATAACTTACGCATCGGCATGAGTCGCGTGTCTCCCTTCGTTGGGAGCCGGACAACCCTGCCCATCCTGAACAACGTGCTGCTCGTGGCCGACGGGGAGTCTCTTTCCCTGTCCACCACTGACCTGGAGGTGGCGATTCGCACGACCATCCCGGCCTTCGTTGAGCAAGCTGGCTCCACCACCCTTCCGGCGAAGAAGCTACAGAGCATCATTGGTGCCCTGCCAGAGGGCGATGTGACGCTGACGATGGACGAGAACAACCAGACCCAGATCCAGTGTGGTCGGTCCTCGTTCAAGATCCTTGGTCTCGATCCCCAGGACTTCCCGGAAGACAAGGAGTTCGACGAGGAGTGGGCGTTCTCCATGCCGGCCATCGACCTGAAGAAGTGTCTGGCGAAAGTTGCCTACTCCCGGAGTAGTGACGAATCCCGCCACGTGCTGAATGGCGTGCTGCTGAGCGTCCGTGAAGGGATGCTGTCGATTGCCGCCACCGATGGCCGTCGCCTTGCTCTCATCGAGCGCAGCCTCGAGGAAGAAGGCGCTCCCGATGGGGATGTGATTCTGCCGAGTAAGATCGTGTCGGAACTGTCAAAGCTCCTCGGTGGCCAAGAGAAGGTGGGCGTGAAGCTCTCCCAGGCCCGGGCCGTCTTTGAGTGCACGGACACGGTGATCTCCTCCAAGTTGGTCGAAGGCAGCTACCCGAATTACCGGCAGGTGATCCCCCAGAGCTTCGCCCATTCGGTCGCGATTCCACGTGTGACGTTCGAGCATGTTCTGGGTCGCGTGGCCCTGGTCGTCAGCGACAGTAGCGCCTCGGTCATGATGGCCCTGGAAAACGGCAACATGAGCATTTCCGCGAGCAGCGCCGAAGTAGGCGAGGCAGAGGAGCCCATGGATGTCTCGTACGAAGGCGATCGGTTCGAGCTTTCCTTCAATCCCGATTTCTTCCGTGATCCCCTGCGGGAGCTGGAATGCGACCAGCTGATCATGCAGTTCAACGACGGCTTCAGCCCTGTGGCGTTGGCTGGCGACGAGGGATTCATCTACGTTGTCATGCCCATGCGCGACTAGTACCCCAGCTCCCTTCTCGGAGTGTCAGGAACGAGTGGACTGCCTTGCCGGTCAGCGGCACAGGTGGTCGCGGTTGACCGGGGTGACGAGGTGAGCGCGTACCTGGGCAAGCTGCGTCTGCAGGCCTTCCGGAACTACTCCGACTCACTCGTCAGCTTCGAGCCTGGCCTGTCGGTTTTGCTTGGTCGGAATGGCCAGGGAAAGAGCAACGTCCTCGAAGCCGTCTGCTACCTCGCCTTGCTGCGCTCCTTCCGCACCCACACCATTGGGGTTCTTCGCCAGTGGGGCGCAGACAGCTTCGTCGTTGAAGGGGAGATAGGCTCCACTGAAGCCGACCCCCTGGCCATTCATCGGCTCGAAGTAAGCTACGGGGAACGTCGCACGCTGGCGCTCGATGGGAATCTGGTCGATCGCGCCAGCGAGTTCATCAACCAGTTCCAGTGTGTGCCGCTGGTCCCTGAGGACATTGATCTGGTGCGTGGACCTGCCCGGGAGCGTCGTCGTTTTCTGGATATCCTCTGCACGCAGACCCGGCCTGCCTACCTCGGGCATCTGCAGTCCTTCCATCTGGCCATCCGGTCTCGGAACGCGATCCTGAGAGCGAGTGATACCTATCCAGAGCATGCGTTGGCGGCCTACGACGAATTGGTTGTGGTCCATGGCACGGCCCTGGAAGTGGTCCGTGGGGAGTTGGTGGGCGAGCTCAACCGCCAACTTGGCGCAGTGGGAGAACGTCTGTTTGTGGATGGGGGAGGGAAGATTGTGGCGAAGTACTCGTCATTCTGGGAAGGTCAACCCATAGCCGCCGAAGTGGAAGCCGCATTCCGGGAGTCCCTCGACAAGTCGCGCATCCGGGACACGCGTGAGATGCGGACGTGTGTGGGACCTCATCTCGCGAATGTGAACATCCATCTTGCCGGTCGGCCACTGGCGCGATACGGTTCGGAGGGCGAATGCCGGATGAGTGCCATTGCCTTGCGGTTGGCGTCACTTGGCGTGATCCGAGGTGTGGTCACTCCCGAGCGGGCCGTCGTGTTGCTCGTAGACGATGTATTCGGGGAGTTGGACAGTCAGCGACGGCGGGCGCTGTTCGAATGCGTGGCCGAAGCGGATCAAGTACTGATCACGGCCACCGAACTGCCTGAGGAGCTGCCTCGGGATGGCCTTCACATGTACCAAGTGGAATCTGGAAGTATCGAGAGCCTATGAAAGACAGTTCCCATGCCCTGCGTGGTTGGTTGGCCCTACTGGGCGCTATCTTTCTCTTCAGCACCATCGAGATTGCGAGCAAGGAACTTCACGACCAGGTGCCGACCGTGAATTCCATGGTGGTCGTGTTCCTGCGCTTCTTCATCACCGGGGTGGCGTTGATCGGGCTGTCATGGCGACGTATCAGGCGTGAGCTGCGCTTGGGAGCCAAGGACTATGGGCTGTTTGCGCTGAACGGAATCATCGGCATCAGCGTGGGCATCACTCTGTTCCATGTGGCCATCGTGATGATGGACAAGGCTGCTTCGGCGGCGGTCGTCTTCAGTGCCAATCCAGTGTTTGTCACCTTGCTTGCGCCGTTTATCAACCGCGAGAAGTGGACGGCAGTCAAGATCGGCGGGGTCCTGCTCGGAGCGGTCGGGGTGACTTTCTTCGCCTGGGAATCCGGCACCCCGGAGGTCTCCTCGGTACAGGGACTTGCGGTCATGCTCCTATCGGCGTTCTGTTTCGCCCTGAGCATCTGCATCTCGAAGCGGATCATGCCCCGGTATGGCGCCACGGTGGTGATGGGGTTCAGTGCCATGTTTGGTTCTCTCTTTCTCTTGCCGTTCATCGCGTTCCGACTTCCCATCAGCTGCTTCACCAGCTTGGCACCAGCGTGGCCGACTGTACTCTACCTGGCAGTGATTGGCACAACTGTTGCCTATGGGCTCTACTACTACGGCATCCACAACACCAGTGCGCAGGGTGGTTCCATGTCGTTCTTCCTGAAGCCGGTGCTGGCCTCTATTCTCGCTATTTTCATCCGGGGCGAGACCATCAACGGCTACATGTCTGCTGGTACCTTCCTCATTCTCCTCGGGCTCTTCCTGGCCGAGATCGTGCCCAAGTTGTGGGCCAGCCAGAAACCTGCCCGCATTCAGGAACCTGTGTCCGATGGCTGAACGTTTTGTGCTAGCGCTGGATTGTGGATCAACGAACCTGAAGGCAGGCCTGTTCTCAGGCGGCCTCCGGCCTCTGGGCGAAGCATCCCAACCGGTTACCTATACCTACCACGGGCCCGACCGATACGAGTTTGCGGCGGAGGATTCCTGGGAGCGCGCTGTCCAGGTGATCGGCGATGTCTGCAAAGAGGCTGGTATCGGAGTGCAACAGCTCACCGATATCGCCCTCGGCAGCCAGGCGCAGAGCTTCCTCTTCGTGGATTCGCAAGGGAAGGCTCTCACGTCGGTCATCAGTTGGCTGGACCGCACCGCAGAGCAGGAGTCTGTGCTGGCCCGGGCCGCATTTGGGAGCGAGTTCCACCAGCACTGCAGTTTCTCCGATCCCATTCCCCAGCTACAGGTTTGCAAGGTGCGGCAGGCTGTGACCAAGAATGCCTCCTTGGCGGCTGGCCAGCTTGTCTCTCTGCCTGGTTTCCTGGCCCTGCGCTTGGGGGTGCCGAATGCCATCGACGAGAATCTGGCGGCCATGGGCGGGCTCTACTCCCTTGCCGAACACAGGTGGTGGCCCGTGGCCATGGCATATGCTGGCATCCAGAGCGAACAACTGCCAGCGGTAGTCTCGCTCGCCGAGGGGCTGTCCACGGTCAAACCATGCGCTCCTCTTGGCCTGATGCCCGGGCTTCGCATTGTCTTTGCCGGCAACGACCAGACCTGCGGTGCCTACGGCAACGGGGTGTCGGAAGGAACGGTTCTCGCGACCTTGGGAACCGCGCTGGTAGCCTACCGCTGCACCGGTGGCGTTCCCGGGCCCTATGGCAAGAACACGTTCTGGGGTCCCTACCCCGGCGATCGGTACTACGAATTGGCTACCCGTGACGAAGGGTGCCTGGCCCTGGATTGGGTCCGGGAACAGCTGTGTCCGGATCTTGCGGCTCGGGCATTCGATGAAGCTGCGCTCTCGCAGCGGCCATCGGTGGAGCTCGATTCCCCCCCGTTCTGGCCGGGCCAGATTGGTGGTGATGACGGCCTGCCACAGACCTGCGAGTTCGGGGCCGCGGCATACGCGACGTTGGAGGGGATTGGCTTCACTTTGCGGGAGCTTCTTGAGGACGACCTGCAAATCGAGCATGGCAAGAACACGATCAAGCTCGCTGGCGGCGGCGGCAAGAGTCCCGTCTGGCGACAGATCATCGCGGACATCCTCAACTGCCCGACCGTGGACGCCGGCGGAAATTCCCTGCTTGGTGCCGCCGCCATGGCCTTGGGCGTGGCGGTTTCGTCTGGCACCGGCTCCGGTCGTTGCGAACCGGATGGTGACACTGCAGAACTCCTCGAACAGCGATTCAGACGATGGCAGAAGCATGGGCACTGAGCGCCGATGGACAGGCAGGGCAGCGATCCACACCCTGGGTTGTCGCCTCAATCAAGCGGACTCCGCGCTGATCGCCGGCACTCTTGAGCGGCATGGTTTCGCGATGGTGGCCTGGAACGAGCCGTGTGACCTGGCGGTCATCAACAGCTGTACGGTCACGGCCGCTGCCGCCCGCAAGACCAGGCAGGCTGCACGGGCCATGCGTCGGCGGTTCCCTGGCACGTATCTGGTGCTCGCGGGTTGCGATGCAAACGTCGCTGCCGACGCCTGGGTGGCCGATGGCACGGTGGATTTGGTGGTTCCCAATCCAGTGAAGACCCGACTCTGCGAGTACTTGCCGGACCAGTTGGTCCCTGGCACGGTGTCGCTCGTACCATGCGATCCCTTGCCAGGCGATGGGTTCCGCGAGGAGGGCACCGGCGTCTTTGGCGAACGCACGAGGGCCAACCTGAAGATCCAAGAGGGGTGCGAGTTCTTCTGCAGCTACTGCATCGTGCCCTATGCCCGGGGCCCAGCTCGCTCTCGCGATTGGGACGACTGGCTGCGGGAGGCGCGCGAGCTGGTGGCCCATGGGTACCACGAACTCGTGCTCACCGGCGTCAATATCGCCACCTATAGCCACCAGGGCCGCGACCTGGCCGACGTGCTGATTGCGCTGCTGAAGCTGCCTGGCGACTTCCGGATCCGGCTCAGTTCCACCGAGCCAGGTCCCATCCTGCACCGGGTGATCGAGGTGATGGCCGCCAACCCGCGCATTTGCCGGTTCCTGCACCTGCCGCTGCAGTATGGCGAGGACGGGATTCTGGCGCGTATGAACCGGCGGTACCGGGTGACGGAGTACGCGGAATTCGCCCAACTGGCTACGCATGCCCTGCCCGGACTCTGCCTCGGGACCGATATCATTGCGGGCTTCCCCGGCGAGACGGATGCGACCTTCAAGGTCTGCAAGGAGACGATTGAGCGCCTCCCAATCGACCATCTGCATGTGTTCACCTACTCGCCGCGCGAAGGCACTCCCGCAGCTTCCTTCTCTGACCAAGTTCCCGGGAATCTGGCCACGGAGCGCGCCGATTGTCTGACCCAGATCGGTCTGCGCAAGGCAGAGGAATTCGCCCGGTCACAGGTCGGGCAGATCGTGCAGATCGTCACCGAGGAGCGCAACCAAGCGGGCAACTGGGAGGGGTGGTCGGACAACTACCTGCGGGTGGAGGTGCCCGACTTCTCTGGGCAGGAGAACGCCCTGATCTCTGTCCGACTCACCCACGCCAGCCACGGCCGCCACGTCTTGGGACAGCATGTGGAGGAGAGCTGATGCCAGCCAAGGTGTCCCTCGAAGCCATTCGCACCTACGACCCGGAAGCTGTGCTGGCGGCCATGCGCCGCGTCCTCGCCCCCTTGGGCGGCATGGAAGCGTTTGTCCAGCCTGGCCAGAAGGTGTTGCTGAAACCCAACCTGCTCGGGGCATTTTCGCCAGACGAAGCGGTGACCACCCATCCCAGCGTCGTCCGGGCCGCCACGATTCTGGTCCAGGAAGCGGGGGGAAAAGTGGCCATCGGCGACAGTCC
>JABGQJ010000829.1 GCA_018648945.1 Victivallales bacterium | reverse complement strand
TCGCAACGCCCTACGCCGGAGTTCGGGGAAAGCCGTTCCCAGGGGTGCCGAAGGGCTTAAGTTTCGGGGCATTCGGGTTTGCCCCCTCCCGGTCTCGGCCCCGGTAGTGGAAGCGCGCCATGTCCTTCAGGACATAGATCAGCAAATCCTGAAGCGCGGGTGTCTCTGGCGCTTCCCCAGCCGTTCCAGACCGTCCGCACCTGGTGCCGCCTGATTCCCTCTCGCACTGGCAGCAGAAGATACTCGTGGGCATGTTCGCATTCCCTATCCCCATCTACCTTGAAGACGTCTGATTCCCCCACGAATCATGTCATATGGTGGCTAGTGCCCCCGGAACGCATACCAACTAGTCCACTCCTGATAGACGCCTCGGAGAGAAGAATAGTTGCGCGCCGCCAGTGAAAAATACGCCTGCCGAACCGCACGTGTCGCTGGATCTTCCCTCCACATGCGCGGTTCTGTGGGAGGCCATCCTCTCCCGATCAGATCCCCAAGGCGGCGAAAATCTTGTGATTGGCCTTGGGGAAGGGGAGGTCGCGGAACTGATCGGTGCGGACCCACTGGGTCGGCCGGTCGCAGACCAACGCGTTGGCGGGGCCGCGTAGGGCACAGCGGAAAGCGGTGAGGCTGATGGAGAAGTGGCTGTAGGCGTGTTGGATGGTGCAGATCTTCTTGCCTACGGTCACGTCCAGCCCCACTTCTTCCTGGATCTCTCTCGCACAGGTCGTGGCAAGTGTCTCCTTGCCCTCGCGCTTGCCGCCGGGGAACTCCCAGAGCCCGCCGAGCATCTGATCCTGTCCGCGTTGGGCGATGAGCACCAGGTCGCCGTCGAAGACGAGTCCGACAGCAATCTCGTAGTGGGGCACGGCCTTGCGTTTGCGCTTGACGGGCAACTGCTCGGTCAGATCTTTGGCCAGGGCGCGGCAGTCGCCAGCCAGTGGGCAGTCTTCACAGCCGGGGCTGCGGGGCGTGCAGACCAGAGCGCCAAGCTCCATCATGGCCTGATTGAAGGCGGAGGGATCGCCCGCCAACTCGATGGCTTCCTGCAGGGAGTCGCGAACGTGGTTGCGGGTGCGGGTGGCGGCGATGTCCTCGTGCATGCCGCGATGGCGGGCCACCACGCGGAGCACATTGCCATCCACAACCGGACTGGCCTCGCCAAAGGAGATGCTGGCGATGGCGGCCGCGGTGTAGGGACCGATGCCGGGGAGTTCGGCGAGCGCCGCGCTGGTGCGGGGGATTTCGCCGCCTTGTTCGATCACGAGTTGCGCCGCTCGGTGCAGGTTGCGGGCGCGGGAGTAGTAGCCAAGCCCCTCCCAGGCCTTGAGCACATCTTGCTGATCGGCCCCAGCCAGGTCGTCAAGGGAGGGGAAGCGTTCGAGGAAGCGGGCAAAGTAGGGCTGCACCGCCGAGACCCGGGTCTGTTGCAGCATGATTTCGCTGACCCAGACTCGGTAGGGCGTGGGCTCATCGCGCCAGGGCAATTGCCGTCGGTGCCGATGGTACCACGCCAGCAGGCGATGCACCCACTCCATCTGCGCCACTACTTGAACTCGGACGGATGGCGCTTCTTCAGTTCCTCCACGAACTGCCCGCGCCCGGTGGCTTCGAGCCGTTCGCAGTAGGCGGGAAGATGTCCCTTGGAATGGAACGGTCCGCCCTCGCGCATCACGGTCCAGATGGGGTCGATGGCATCGGGCATCTCGTACATGCGGTCTTCCTGCCAGGTCAGCAGTAACCGCGCGCCCTCAGCGCAGAGGTCGGGGCGCTCCTCGGCCAGATCGTGGGTCTCGTGCGGGTCATCGACCACGTTGAAGAGCATTTCACGCGGGTACATATGGTAGAAGCCGTGGATGGTGCGGATGTAGATGTAGTCGCCGAAGCGGACGCTGCGCATGGCCCCGTGGCAGGACTGGCCGAGGACCAGGTGATCGTGCCCGCACTCCTCGCCGTCCGTGAGGGCAGGGGCGTAGCTCTTGCCCTGCCAGCCACCGTACTTCTGAACGCCGAGCAGATCGGCCACGGTTGGCGCGAGGTCAAGATTGTAGTGGAACCCGGAGTCCACCGTTCCCTGCTTCATGCCCGGCCAGCGGATGATCATGGGGATGCGGTGGGTGATGTAGTCGCTCAAACCGTGCTCGCCGTAGCAGTTCAGTTCGCCGAGATCCTCGCCGTGGTCGCTGGAGACCATGATGGCGGTGTCATCGAGCACGCCGGCCGCTTCGAGCCTATCCAGAATCTGGCCGATGTGCCCATCCATGTAGCGGATGCCGCAGTCGTAGCCATCGATCATCCGCCGCCAATCGGCCATGTCCTTGATCTGGCCCATGTGCCGGCTCTGGAAGCGCGGGCCGACGTTGTCGTTCCACATGCTCACTTCCCAGGGACCATGGCCGCCGGGGAGGGTGCGGTGGTGTTCGATGATCTCGGGTGTCATCCACGTTGGCAGTGGCTCGTCTTCGAAGGGGTTGCCGAACTCGTCAGGGGCGCGATAGGGGGTGTGCGGATCCCAGTAGTTGACGTGCAGCAGCCAGTTGTCGTCCTCGACATTGCGGTCGAGCCAGTCCATCACCGTGGGCGTGACTTCCTCGGCGGACTCCCCGCCGCCCTTGCCGGTATTCATCGTCTCGTGGAAGCCAGCATTGAACCACCACGCGGAGTGGCGTTCGGCGAAGGGGTTGACGGAGGCGGTCTTGAAGCCCTTCTTGCGGAAGGTCATCCACAGGGTGTTGTTGGAGAACTTGCTGCGGAAGTTGCGTCCCTCGCCCTCGAGCCGCATGTCGGCGGCTGTGCCTCCATGGCCGATGACGCCGGTGTGCATGCCAAACTGACCGCTGACCAGAGCCGCCCGCGCCGGCAGGCAGGGCGCGTCCGAACAGTAGTAGTTGTCGAATCGCACGCCCTCGGCGGCGATGCGGTCGATGTTCGGGCTGGTGTCCCGGTGGTAGCCATAGCAGCCAAGATGGTCCGGGCGGAGGGTGTCGAGATCGAGGAACAGCACGCGCATGCGAGGTTCTCCTTGGGGGGCTCGTGACTGGTTTGTGGAACGGATTGCGAATCATCATTGATACTCGCTGAATGGCCGCATCGCAAGACCGGCACCCCGATTCTTGCGGCTCCGAGCAGGCGCGCTACCTTGCTCCCCACTGCGTCCACCTTCTTGGAGATCGAATATGGCGAGGGTTCTGCGCCTGTGTCTCTGCCTGTCCGCCGCTTTGGCGGGCAGTGGTTGTGGCACGCTCAATCTGGGTACTCGTATGACTTGCGCGCTGCGTGGCGACCGTATCTATCGGCACGGGCTGGTGATCCGCGAGGAGCTACTGGAGACCAATGCCCACAACCGGCGCT
>JABGQJ010000828.1 GCA_018648945.1 Victivallales bacterium | reverse complement strand
CGATGCAACGTGGTCTCACCTGGTGCTCTCTGCTGATCTGCGGGTCACTCCTGGCCAATCCCGTCCTGAAGAATCCTGGATTCGAGGAAGGCACGGAACTGCCGAAGGGCTGGGGGAAAGCCATTCACGGCGAGAAGTTCGTGCTGCGCCGCGACGCAACCGGAGGGCGCGACGGCACCGCCTGCGCCTACCTGGAGGGGCAAAAGGGGCATGGCGACCGAGCGTGTTTCCTGCAGACCAGTGCCCCGTTCGCCCCCAACAAGGGGCTGCGCGTCCGGTTCTGGTACCGTGGCGAAGGCCGGGCAGTCGGACTTCTGCGGGTACGTCCCGCCCCAGGCGTGAAGGTCCCGGGCAAAGAATACGGCACGAGGCACTTCAGCATCCAGACGCCGAAGGACGAGTGGACCGAGTACGCGTTCGAGATCGGGATGCCCAAGGCGGCGCAAGCTGCGGAGAGGGTCCGCGCCGAGGTCATCCTCTACCAACGGGGCGACGGCGTGGTGCGGTACGATGACGTATCCATGGAGTCCCTGGATACCTACCAACCCCGCCTGAACACGGTCGCGCCACTCGGCATCTGCCCACGCCGACCCGACGATGGTCGGACGGTCCTGCAGAATCCCCCCGATTTCTGGTGGCCCCCGCAAGGAAGTGCAGCGACCTACGCCCTACAGCTTGCGCAGTCGGCGGAGTTCGTGGCGGCGGACACGACAACGATCATGGATCTGAAGTACAATGTCTACAGCCATGCGCAGACACTGAAACCGGGCACCTGGTTCTGGCGGGTCCGCTTTGCGAACGAGGACGGGGCTGCCTCGGGGTGGACCAAGACCTGGCGCTTTGTGGTCCCGGCAAATGCCACGCCGTTCCCCGTGCCCTCGGCAGCGACGATGCTCGAACGGATCCCGGTCAGTCACCCCCGCGTCTATGCAACCGCCGAAAGCCTGGCCGCATTCCGCGCCCCCATGCAGACCACGCGCAAGGCGTGGTGGGACTCCTTCACTAGAAGACTGGAGGGATTTCTGAAGAGAGAGACCATGCGGGAGCCGGGCGAGGAGTTCGCCAACTACCGCAAGGGCGGGCTGACTGACACGTCGGTGAAACTGGGCCAGAAGCTGCGCGGCAACTGCGCGCGCGCCACGGGCCGCATGCAGGAACTCGCTTTCGGCTACCTGCTCTCGGGCGATGCCAAGTACGCAACCGCCGCCATCGACCAAGCGGTCGAGATGGCGGGGTGGGATCCCGCCGGGGTGACCAGCTACCACAACCACGACCAGGTCTTCCGCGACATCGCCTGGAAACTGGCCACCACCTACGACTGGTGCCACGACCGGATGACCGAGGAACAGCGCGCCAAGGTCCGGGCTGCTGTGCTCGCGCGCGGCGCCGTGCTGTTCCGCGACTTCACCGAGGGAAGGACAATCTGCGAATACCCCTTCGACTCCCACGGGATCACGGCCTACGGATTCCTCGGCGTCTGTGCCATTGCCCTGGCTCACGACGAGCCGGTGGCAGACGAGTGGTTCCGTTTCATCGCGGCTACCTACCCCGCAATCAATCCGCCATGGGGCGGCGAGGAGGGAGGCTGGGCCCAGGGAACTGCCTACTGGAAATGGTCGCAGTTCTTTGCGTGGTGGTTCTTCGATGCGCTCAAGTCATCGACCGGCATGGATCTCTACCAGAAGGCATTCAGTCGCAACAACGGCTGGTTCAAGCTCTACATGCACCCGCCCTGGAGCGACCGCCACCACTTCGGCGATGGCAACCATGGGGCGCCAGGAACAGCCGACGCGTCCAACATCGCCCGCTTCGCCAAGGTGTATGGGAACCCCTACTTCCAGTGGTATGCGGACGAGATCCCCTGGCGTCCCGGCGGGATCTTCTCCTATTGGTGGTACGACCAGGAACTGGCGGCGCGCCCGCCTGCGGATCTGCCGCCGGGCCGGCATTTCGCGGATATCGGCTGGGTGGGCATGCACTCGGACGTGAGCGACCCAGACTCCGTTTTCCTGGCCTTCAAATCCTCTCCCTATGGCTCCTTCAACCACTCCCACGCGGATCAGAACTCCTTTGTGCTCTATGCCTATGGCGAGCCGCTGCTGATCGATTCGGGATACTACGACTGGTACGGCAGTCCCCACGACAAGGGCTGGACTCGCCAGACCAAGGCCCACAACGCGGTACTGGTGAACGGCCAGGGCCAGTCCATCTTCGACCTGTCCGCCAAGGGCCAAATCGACCGGCATTTCACCAGCCCGGTGGCCGATATGACCGCAGGCGACGCAACGGTGGCCTACAAGGGGGCCCTGAAGCAGGCCCGGCGCACCATTTTCTACCTGCGCCCCGACCTGTTCGTCGTGGTGGATGATCTGGAGGCCCCCGAACCCGCGGAGTTCACGTGGTCGGTCCACGCGGAGCGGGAGATGACGCTCCGCCCAGACACGGGCGAGATCCTCGTGGAGCGCGGCGTCGCGCAGTGTCTGGTGAAGTTCCTGGAGCCGGCAGGGCTCGTCCTCGCGCAGACCGACCAGTTCGATCCGCCCCCCACCACACCCCGTCCCAACGAGTGGCATGCAACGGCCGCGACCAAGACAAAGGCGACACACCAGCGGTTCGTGACCCTGGTCATGCCATTCCGCAGAGGAGCATCCGAACCGCAGCTGACCTGGGATGGGTCGCGACTGACGCGCAAGGGCGAGACAGCAACCGATGAGCTGAACCTGGATTTCACCGGCGGCGTTCCGAGCCTGATCGCGAAAGGCACCCGGCCAACCGGCGGCTACTCGTTCCGGTCCACGCCGACGGGCAATGTCGCCATGAAGTTCGAGAACGCGGGAGGCAAACAGCAACCGACCGGAGTCTGGCGAGATACGGACCAAAGACGGGAAACCGTCCACGGGGGCGTGGACCTCGTCCTCGGCCAAGGCCAGCGGGAATGGCACAACCAAGCAAGCGCGGCCCCACCACAGGTAAACTTGAGCATGACGTTGGACGGACAGATGCTGCCTTGGCGGTTCGAGTCCATGCGGACCTTCGACGATGGGGTTCTCACCTGGCTGAAGCTACCAGAAGATGCCCCTGGCGGCGTCAAGGTTGAGCTCACCGCGGACGAGACGACGGTGGTCCGGTTCGACCGGCGGCGACTGCGGTCGGGAGAGATGGTCTGGTTGCTGCCTGGTTCGCGGCTGTCGATTCGCAGCATTGGGAATCCACTGTCCGCAGGGATTGCGTTTCGGTCGCTGGTGAAGGACGCCACACCGTCGGTGGCCGAGATCATCGATCTGCCCCAGGCTGCGCGCAAGATCGAGGCGGAAGACCGCACGGACTCCGGCGGTGGCAACGCCAAGGTCTA
>JABGQJ010000827.1 GCA_018648945.1 Victivallales bacterium | reverse complement strand
CTACGTCTGCTTCTGGACGCGCACTGCGGTGCCGTAGGCGAGGAGCTCCGCAGCGCCACCCATGAGCGTCGAGGTGGTGAAGCGGATCGCCACCACGGCATCGGCACCCAGGCGTTCTGCCTCCGCGATCATGCGGTCCAGAGACTGCTCGCGTGATTCCCCCATCAGCTTGGTGTAGTCGGAGATCTCGCCACCCACGATGTTCTTGAAGGCGGCGATGATGTCCCGACCAATGTGCCGGGCGCGGATGGTGTTGCCTCGGACCAGGCCCAGGCTTTCGGTGATCTCGTAGCCAGTGAGAGTATCGGTGGTGGCGGTAATCATCGTTGCACCTCGTTGTAGGGGTCGGTCTTGGCTGTATGTAGGCGTTCACGTAGGACTAGGGTGAATAACACAAGGACACCGGAAACCGAGGCGGCAATGGCCAGCTTGGGCCAGAGGTCTACCGTGCCGTCACGCATGAATTCGAAGATGCCGAAGGCGATCAGCGCCAGGTAACCTCCGATGGCCAGCGCCATAGCGGCGAGCTGGGCTGCGCGGGAGTAGGGGCTGCGCCAGAGCTTGGTCAGCGCTTCGTCCGTCGGCTCCTGGAAAGACGCCCGGTCCAGAAGCTGCGCTGCCTCAAGCTGCGAGTCGTACTCTTCGCGACACGCGGCGCATTGCACCATATGGCGGTTGAGATCCTCGGTCTGAGCTCCGTCCAGTTCCCCATCCAGCAACCCCGCAATCAGCGGGCGATAGTCCTCGCAGTTCTTCATCGTGCGTCTCCTTTGCTTGGGGCACCGGTGTCCGCCAACTCCCGGAAGGCCTGGCGGAAGGCGCGTCGAGCATGGTACAGGCGGCTCATCACGGTCCCCTCGGGAATGCCGAGCGTTTCGGCGATCTGCCGGTAACGAACTTGCTGGAAGTATTTCATGCACAGCACCTCGCGATGTTCTGCGCTAAGGTGGGTCAGGGCCCGCTGCACCAGTTGATTCTCGTCGGTCTGGATACAGAGCAGGTCGGGGGGCGTGGCACCGCGTTGGGTTTCCTCGTGTCGCTGCACGCTGTCTGCTTCCCGTTCGCGAGTGTTGCGTCGGGCCAATTGGTTCAGGCAGAAGTTGCGCAGAACCCGATAGAACCAAGGGTAGAAGCGGTCCAGTTGCGGGAGCGTCGGCATGGCCGCAAAGGCCTTGGCGAAGCAGGTCTGGCAGGCATCCGCCGCATCCTCAGAGTTGCCCAGGAGGGCCAGAGCATGGCCGAAGGCCTCGCGCCGGTACTGCCGCACCAGGGCCTCGAACCCCGCCGGGTCGCGGTGTTTCAGGCAGAGCTGGATGGCATGTGCTTCGGTCACGATCGGCCCCGTTTGGGTGTTGTCTTCATCTCAATAGACCGTCATCACGGCATATCATTCAACTGCCGCGGTGATTTCTCTTGCGCATGACGTTCGTGGCAACCAGGGAGGGGTCGGCCTGGGGGCGTGTTGTGATGCCCTCCCAGCGACTCAAGCCTGATGGGGCAGCCGACTCAAGGTCGTCATACCTGCTCCTCCAGAAACGTCTCCGGCGCATGTCTTCCCCTTGGCCCATTCACAGGCGGGACGCCGTAACACCCCCGCGTGGGCGTTCGTGCGGGGGCGCAGGCATTCGTCGCTGCTCCCATGGAGCGACCCTCCCGTTGAGGGACGGGCCGCCACCACCATCGTGGTCAAGCCAAATAGGAGAGCAGAGCCCAGGCGGTTATGGTCAGCAGCACGATCGTGCTGCAGCAGGTGGCGAAGACCTTGAGTGCCGGCTCTTCGTCTCTGGAGGACACGATCCCGACTGTGGCACCGAGGATGAGGAAGCAGCCCACGATCTTGATGAGGTCAAGGACGATCTTCCAGCCGAGAGCGGACTGCAGCCACGAAATCGCATCAGCACCGTCTGCCACGGCGTCGTTCCTTGCCGCCTTGCTTGCCCTGTCGCCCGCAAGTTTCATCTTGTCGATTCTGGGTGCCAGTTTCTTGCCGAGTTTCCTCACCTCCTCGCGCTTCTCTTTCAGCTCCTCGTCGATGTCGTCGATCGCCTTTTCCATGCTGTCGCCCCCGTCCTCCAAGGCCATCAGTCTCGCTGCTCTCCTCTTCCCATCCAACTGCGTTATCTCGTGTTCGAGATCGAGGAGGCCGCTGCGCGCGGCATTGAGTTTGGCCTGCGTCTCCAGCTCGATCCGTACCCGGTCCAAGGAGGTCTCACCGTTTGAGATTGCGAGATCGAGGACCAGCAATTTGATGGAAAAGGAGAGCAGGATCAGCATCAGGCCGAGCCGGAGTGAGCGGGCGAGCGGGTTGGCGGGGGCCCGGCATGCACCCATGCATGTGCTCACGCTGTCGGCGGCGTTGCGCACGAGAGCGCTCTTCTTGGTGGGTTCCGGGGTTTCGGCGGGAGGCACTTCGGTGGGTTCTGACATGGCTGGTTTTCTCCGTGTTGTTGGGTCTGCTTTTCTGGGCGGACGCACAGTCGCATGGACCACAGGAATCACAGAAGGGGAGAATGGCCTGATCAAAGATAAGGAATGCCACTACGCTCTACCCATCCCCTTACAATGGAGTAGGATGCGAGAAATGCAAACGTCTGCATCCCCAGGCGTGGTGTTTGTCGGACAGGCTGGCCAGGGATTCCCCCGCTTCGTTCCGGCGGCGATTTGCTTGGCGGATGGCGCGCGCGCCGGGCGGGTCTATAGTCGGCCTCGGATGGTCCTTTCGCAGTTCCTGGAGATAGCAATGACACACGCTTCCCGGCTTCTTGTTCTGACGGCACTCCTGTCTGGTCTGGCGATGCAGGCTTCTGCGGCCTCCCCCGAGAAGCTCCGCGCCGAGCAGGAGTTGCTGCGCAAACTCTCTCTCACGCGAACCCAACTCCGGCCTCTCTCCCTCGACACGGCCCTGGTCCGGGCTGGCAAGCCCCAGGCCATCATCTGCCATGCCGATGCAGCCGACTGGCGGGCGGCGGCAACCCGCATCCAGGCTGCGATCCGGCAGGCAACCGGCGTCTCCCTGCCGCTCAAGACCGACCAGCAACTCACCGCCGAAGAAGCCCAGCAGACTAACCTGATCCTCGTCGGCATGCTGGACAACCATCGGCTGGTGGCCCGGCTCTACCATAACATCTTCGTCTGCCTGGACGTGGGATACACCGGCGAGAAGGGGTACGTGATCCGGTCGGTACACGCCCCCTTTGGCGGCGGCAACATGCTTCTGGTAGGCGGCAGCTACGGACCGGGAACCAAGCTGGCTGCCGAGGCCTTTGCCTCCCTCGTCAAGAAGCAGGGACGCCGCGGTGAGCTGGTGTTCGAACGGCTACTGATGCTCAAACAGGATGGCAAGAAGCAGCAGG
>JABGQJ010000826.1 GCA_018648945.1 Victivallales bacterium | reverse complement strand
CCCGACCCCGGCACCAAGTGCAACACTGCTCCCAAGCACTGCCCCCCCTTCCCCGAAAAGGCTGGGGGGAAGACAGTTCGGAGCTCTCTTCCCGGAAGGGGGGAGTCGCGGCACACGGTGCCCCTCCCACATTCAATGAAGCCAGGGGGAGTCGCGGCGCGCGGTGCCCCACATTCAGTGGAACCAGGCCGTCCCCGTGGGCTTGGACGGTGGGTTGATGCGGTGGTAGAGTTGTTGTTGTGACCGATCCAGAAGTGGTTCGTCGGCAACACGCAGGCAGGGCTGACCGTTGGCAACTGGGGTGTAGGATGGGCATGGTGGGCCGGGCAATGATGACGATGGCGGGATTGGCGGTGCAGGTCGGCGCGGCAGAGCTGGTCGTGGAAGTCAGGGAGGGCGAGTCACCTGCAGTCGAGTTTGCCGCGGAGGAACTGCGACGGTATGTGGGGAAGGCCACTGGCACAGCATTGCCACCGGTGCAGAGCGTGGGCAGGGCGCGGGGTGCCGCCTTGGTCTTGTCGATCGATGGGCACGATCCAGTGGGCAGGTCCGAGTTGCGCCAAGATGCGGCACGGGACGAGATCGTCTTCCAGGGGATGGCGGCGGGGGTGTGTTTCGGGGGCAGCAATGGTCGCAGCGTGCTGTTCTCCGTGTATACGTTCCTTGAGGATGTGCTGGGGTGCCGTTGGTTGGGACCGGGGATTGAGGTGGTACCCGAGACGACGGTGGCACGCGTGCGAGAGCTCTGCGCCGCTGGATTCGAGGCGCGAGAAGCCCCCGATTTCCAGTACCGGCAACGGGAGTTGCGCGAGGCGCCCTTTCTGAATGATGCGGGCTTTGCCCAGTTGGTCCGGGAACTGGACTGGTGGGCCAAGCTGCGCATGAACTGCCTGCTAATCAACTTCACCTATGCCAAGAACCCAGGGAGTTGGGAGCGTTGGCGGCGGACCATCCTCCCGGAGATTCAGCGACGAGGTCTGCTGTTGGGGGCGGGGGAACACGGCAGCTATCCCCTCTTCCTCTCGCCTGCACAGTACGGCGCAGAACACCCGGAGTGGTACTGCGAGATCGATGGCAAGCGCCTGCCCACGTATCACGACGCGGCGTCGGGGCGGTTTCTGCAGTTCTGCACATCGAATCCCGATGCGGTGGCCACCTACATCACGAACTTCGTGGCATTCGCCAAGGCGAACCCCGAGATTGACCTCTACTCCCCCACGCCGAACGACATGGGCACGTGGTGCAAATGCGCACGCTGTCGGGAGCGCTCCGTGGGGGATCGGTACCTGGCTCTGGACAATGCGGTTGCTACCGCGCTGCGCGAACTGCGTCCAGACATCCGGCTCGTCCACATGGCCTATGGCACCCATCGCGGGGTGCCGGGGGAACTGCATCCTGGTCCCGGTGTTGACCCCGACCTGGCCTTCTGGGGGCGGAACTTCGCCTTCGGCGTGAGCGACCCACGGACCTTGCCGGAGAACAAGAGCTATCTACAGGATCTCACCGACTGGGCAAAGGTGGCGCAGGCGGGAGCGGCGCAGACCGAAGGTTCGGCCGGTCCTCGGCTGCTGGTCCACGCCAAGTTCATGCGGATGCTCTGGGTGGGGCCGCGGTTTGTGCCGCTTCCCCTATTGGCGGAGGATCTGCGAGAACTCCGAGCACGTGGGGTGGCGGGCTTCGATCTGCCCCTTGGCTCGACCGGAGGCTGGACAAAGCTGGCGAACACCTACAGCGTGGCCCATCTGTGCTGGGACTCCCAGGGAGCCGGAGCCACGCTATCGCGGGAGTGGTTCGAGGCCTACTACGGCTCGTCGGCAACCCACGTGCAGAAGCTCCTGACCAAGATGGCGAAGGTGTTCCCGACTCTGGACTACGGCATCGGGGTGACGCGCCCCGATCTGAATTGCTCCATGTCGTGGTTCCGCGAGATCCACGATCCAGGAGCATTGCTGCGCCGCGGCTATGGTGAGGCCTATATGGCCGGGGCCACGCGCAATCTGGCCGCCCTCGACCGAGCTTTGGCTGCCCTTCCCCAGGCGCACAACGAGCGGCTGGATCTCCTCCGTGAGAGCCTGCTGCGCGTGCGTCTGGAACAGGCGGGGGTGCGACTGTATGGCCAGCTTGCAGCCAGCGCCAGCGCGGCGAAGGCGAAGTCCCCTGCCCTGGCCGAAACGTGTCGGCCGGCGCTGGCGGAACTGGCCCAGGTCGTGGCCGCGATGCGGGCCCAAACGGGGCGTGTGCCGAACGGGGATTTCGTCTTCTGGGGAGGAGACACCACGGCGCTCTTTGCGGAAGGTCTGGAGGACTGGACCGTCCTGATCGAGACGCGTGCTGGCCTGCGCACGAAGACGGAGGCGGTCGGGCGTTGGCAGACGCCGGACTTCCCGGACAACCAGACGGTGGTGACCAAGAGCTTCGACGTGACCGATCAGGTGACGGCTGCAGGGAAGCTGTTTGTCGAATGGCAGTACCAGCGGGGGGAATGTGGAATCACGATCCGGGAGACGGCACTCTGGGAGGTGGTGGGCAAGGAGCGCCGCTGCCTGGCACGCGATCTCCACGGCGGCTTTGCCGGCTGGCAATCGAAGGGAAACGAGTACGTGTTGGAGGCGCCCGTCCCCAAGGCTGGTTGCCGGTACGAACTGACCGGGCAGATCGTGCCGTGCATCGGTCGAGGACAGATCCGCACCCGGGGCAGCGCGGGCGAGGTATCCATACACCTGCGCCCAACGCCGCGATAGTCCCGGCTAGGGCAACTGAAGCGTGGCGGCTTTGGGAGCGTCGTAGCTGTGGCCATTGGTGCCCCAGAGCATCTGCCAGAGATTGGTCTTGGCCTTGCGGACGCTGATGTTGAATGAAAAGAGCTTATCCTCGGCCGGATCGTAGCCGAGATCGGCCAGGGGAATGGCCCAGACACACCTCCAGAAACTGGGCGCAACGACCTTGGCCGCGTAGGCGACGTTGCTGTCCTGGCGCCAGACCGGGGCCGCAGCGGCATCCTTGGCGGTGCCGACCTCGAACTTCCCGGTGGGGTAGCCTCGGAGGACGGCGATCGGCTCGCCCTGCTTGGGTTTGGCGCGAAGAAGAGCAATTTCAATGGCGTCCCCACCCCAGGCGTTATTCTTCAGGTTGGAACCGGCGGGAACATCGTTCTCGACGACGATGCGCAAGACGCCGTCGAAGCACATAACGCGGGCTTGGCTGGTGGGCTTGGCATCGTGGCCCTGGACATCTTGGGTGATGAGGATGGTGGGCACGGGCCACGTTCCCTTGGCGAGGATCTCGGCAGGCGGGCAAGAGATCTGGCAACTGGCTGGCTTGATGACTGGGGGCTTGCCGCCTTCGAGTGGCTTTGG
>JABGQJ010000825.1 GCA_018648945.1 Victivallales bacterium | reverse complement strand
ACACGTCCAATGCTGTGGTCCCATTCTACTGGGCAAGTGCGAAAGAGACCGATGGCGAACTCGCCCGCAAGCGCCAGACCTTGCTCCCTGTCTTCTCCCGCCACGAGAAGCATGACCACAGGGAGATGATGGACCGCGACGAATGGAACCGTAGCGCCTTCTTCCTGGTCCGCTGGAAACGCCAGGAGGAAACGAACCGCACCGGCAAGTACAAGCAAACCAAACGGCGCTGGATGGTCTGGCCGCTGGTGAACAGACGCACCCGGAGCAAGGCCTTCACCGACGACGAACGCCACCGCGAAACGGTCGTGACCCGCGCCCTCGGGCCAATCGCCAAGTTCACCTCCCGCACGCTTACGGAAGCGGATGGCACCCCCCTGCGCTCCGCCCACAAACAGCGCGTCTTCCCCTTCTACTTCCGGGGCAGTCGCGACTACGGCACCAAGTCCAGCCACCTGGTCCTCTTCCCCTTCTGGTGGGATTTCCGCAAGCCGGGCGAGAGTACCCAAGCGCTGGTGCCGTTGGGGGCCCGCATCCAGGACGGCGATGACAAGGCGCTGAACATCCTGGGGCCGCTCCTCACCCGCATCCGCAGCCAGAGCAAGGACTACACCCGCTACGACGCCCTGTTTCCGCTCCTCATGCTGAAGACGGGGAAGGACACTGCCGCCTTCCGCCTCTGGCCTCTCTATGCCCAGCACCGCGAGGATGGCAAACGCGAAGGTGGCAGCGTCTGCTGGCCACTCGTTCGCTGGGAGGAACGCTCCGACGCCAAGGGTGCCCGCACCTACATGCCTGTGTTCGGCAACTTCTCCGACATGTTCGGCGGTTCCTCATCCCCCACACCATCGGGCAAGCTGACTCGCAGCGTCTGGCCTTTCTTCGTCAGCAAGCGTTCCGGCAGCGGCTGGTCCTGGTGGAGCTTCCCGGTTGGCGGCGCGAGCCACCACAGCACCCCGAACACCTCCCGCGAAGCGTTCCATGCCGGACCTCTGGGGCTCTTCTACCGACACAGCACCAGCGCCGATGTGGACGATAGCCAACCCCGCACCAGATCCTCCACTCTCCACGGTGCGTGGGCCCGCGAGCAAGGCGAGAATATCTCCGCCCGGCGGGTGGCATGGCTCTTCTCCAAGGAGTGGCGCCGACGGCAGCTCGATCCGGAACGCGTGCAAGAGAGCAGGGAGACCGCCCTGATGCCCCTCTACCGACGACGCGTCGACCAGCAACGCGCGCCTGGCGACCCCCAACTGGTGTCGGAATCTGTCACCACGGAGATCCCTTTCCTGCTTCGTGCAGAGCGGGAGACCGAGTGGGATCTGGATGGGGAACACCACGGCAGGGCACTGGACGTCCTGCCCTTCCCCGGCCTGGACAGCGGCCTGTACCATCAGCGCAAGTGGACCGACGGCAGCCGCGAGTTGGCCATTCTCGATCCCCTCTGGACCGTGGAAACCACCCCGAGCCGGGAACAGGAAGCCACCTCCTTGGCCGGCTTCGCGTACCGATCTGAACGCGACATCTGCGGCTTCCGCGAACGACGCCTGCTGTACCGGGTATTCCGCACCGAGGCCAACAGTCGGCGGCGCACCTGGGAGTTGATGCCCTTTGCCGATGGCATGACCTCCACCCGCGGCGAACGCTCCTTCCAGTTCCTGGGCGGTCTCCTAGGCTACGAGAGCGGACCTGAGCGAACCCGCTTCCGCTTCGCCTATCTCCCCCTCTTCAGCAAGCGCCACGCAACCGAGCAACTTGGCGATGCAGAGCTCCAGAAACGGGCCAAACAGCATCTTGAGAACGGTCTCGAGTACCTCGGCAGCCGCACGCCGGAACGGGCGATCGTGGAACTCTCCCTGGCCGAACCGGCCTTCGGCACGGACCCCGCTCTCTACGAGAAACTCGGGGATGCCTGCGCCCTGGTCTGCACCCGTGGTTTCGATCAGGACTTCCTGGAGGAAGCCATGCAGGACATCAAGTCCTTCAGCAGCAACTACCCCGGGTCCTTCCAGCACAAGATGGCAGGACGCGGCGGCCTGCAGAATGAGTTCCGCAAGCGCGCCTTCGCCGCCTACGAGAAGACAAAGGCCTTGGGTGGCGACTCCGCTTTGCTCCGGCGCAAGCTCATCAGGGTCAGTCCCGAGGCCGGCCAAGCGGTGAAGGTCCAACTCCTTTACAAGGACGCGATCGACGCATTCCCCCGCGACCTCAGCCTGCGTCTGGACTTCGTGGGCCGGCAGGCAACAAAGACTGGCGACAAGAAGGGCGTCGCCCGGCGGCAGCACCGCGATGAACTCCGAGCCCTGGCCCGAGACTACCCGAAGTCCGCTCTGCTGCAACACAAACTCCTCACGCACACGCCAGCCAAGGGACAGCAGCTTCGCCAGCTGATCGAACAAGCCCTCTCTGCCGCCCTACTTCCCGACGTGCCGCGCTACCAACCCCTATATCCCGGGCCAAACCAACAGCAGGAAGACAACCCCCGCCGTTGCCTGGATCTCGCTCTCGACAAGATGACCATGCTGGCGAATCACTTCCACAGGCAGAAGAACTACACTGCCGAACTGCACTGGTGGCAGCGGAGCTTCGAGACGAGGCTGGACTGGGGCATTGCTCCGGCTTCGGAGTGGCGACGAAGGGAGACAATCGCCCGCATCCGCCGAGCCCATGAGAAGCTGAAGACCGAAGACGAACTGATCCCCTACCTCGAGAAGGCCATCGCGGACCTCAAACCGGATACCGAACGCGTCGCCTGGCAACGCGAAATCAGGCGGCTCAGACGCGAGGCGAGCTACATCACGTCGTGGCAAGTCGAGGGTCCGCTGCCAGCTGCGCACTTCCCCACGGTGGACAGCTGGCACCTGCCTGAACCACGCCTTCTGGAGGGCCGCCTCTTCGATCGCTACGTCAATCTGCGGACGGCGCTGAAACCCAGCGACCGGGCAATGGCTCGATGCCGGGTCAGCATCGCCTCCCCCAAAGCCAGACAGGCGGTGATCGTACTCGGCTTTGACGAACGCCTGCTTGTGAAACTCAACGGCCAGGAGGTCTTCTCCGGCAAGAGTCGCATCGCTGTCGCCGACGAGTACCGCGTTCCTGTGGCTCTTCGAGCAGGCGAGAATCAACTCGTCTTGGAGCTCCAGAACCGCAAACTCGCCTGGGGCTTCTTTCTCCGCATCGCGGATACAGATGGGAATCCCCTGGAAGATCTAGACATCCAGGCCAAACCGTTCATTGTTGAGAAGACCGAGTAAGCACAACACGCATCCCCGTATGTAGTACACGCTTTAGCGTGCTCCCAGGGACGGGCGGAAGAGCACGCTAAAGCGTGTACTACATGCAAGTCTGGCATCTAGCCTTGG
>JABGQJ010000824.1 GCA_018648945.1 Victivallales bacterium | reverse complement strand
AGGTCGAGGAAGTCGAAGTGCTGAGCGATCCGGCCCGATTCCCACATGCGCGTCTGCCGACGGCCACAGCCCGTGGCGCGGAAGATCGTGCCATCAAGCTCCAGCTCGATATCGAGTTTGGCCGGTGGCAACGACTCCAGCCGTCGCGTGCCCGCAGCATGGGAACGCTCGTAGTCGGTGTCGTCGTCCAGCAACCCGAAACGGGCGTTCTGCAGGTCGTTCACGTCCAGCGCCAGACCATACCTGCCGGTCTCGATGCAGAGGATGTCCGGTGTGGCGTCCTTGGGCGCCTTCTTCCACCCGTTCAGCCAGTAGGCGTTGGAGAAATCGGCGGCAGCGGCAACGCTCGGGCTGTTGGCTTTCGGCATGTTGTCCTTCTCCTGGGCTGTGGCAGGGGCAAGCGCTGCGATGGTGGCGACCATGAGAAGTCTGAGGATGAGGGAATGGTTCACTGCGTCGTCTCCGGGTACATGGGCGCGGGGCCCATGGTGAGTGCGAGTTCGCCACCCGCTGTGATTTCGTCGTAGCTCAGTTCGAAGCGGTCGAGTGGTTGCCCGTTCAGTGTGGCCGACTGGATGTAGATATTCTCGTCGCTGTTGTTTTCGGCGATGATGGTGAACGACTGCCCCCTATGGTACTCGGGGTGCAAGCGGACGGTCGCCTTGGACACCACGGGGCTGGTGAGTTGGTAGAAGCCGTCGCCGGGGCAGACGGGATGCAGGCCGATTGCGGCAAGCACATACCAAGCGGACATCTGGCCGACGTCTTCGTTCCCGTTCAGACCAAAGACACCCGTGCCATAGAAGCTCTTGGCAGCCCAGCGCGACCACTTCTGGGTCAGCCAGGGCTTGCCGATCTTGTTGAAGAGGAAGGGCAGCGTGTGGACCGGCTCGTTCGGGTGGTTGTAGTAGTCGTTCCAGGTGGAGCCCGGCGGGGTCTTCTCGAACAGCTTGGTGAGCGTCGCTAGGTAATGGTCATGGCCCATGAGCTCTACCAGCCCAGAGGTATCATGGGGGACGAAGAAGCTCTGCTGCAGGGAGTTGCTCTCGATGCAGCCACTGCCGCGCATGGCCAGCTTGCCGACCCAGGGCAGCCAGTTGCCATCCCTATCTTTGGGGCGCATAAAGCCCACGTCGGGATCGTAGATGTTCCGGTAGTTCTTGGCTCGCCGGTGGAACAGCTCGGCGTCGGCGGTCTTGCCGAGGGCCTCGGCAAAGGTGGCCATGCACCAGTCGGCGTAGCAGTTCTCCACCGTCGCCGAGATGTTGGCGGGGACGTAGCCCAGTTCGTTGTACTCCTGCCAGCCTTTGCGCTTGGTGACGGGGCCAAGGGCGCTCTGCCGACAGAGCGCGTAGGCCCTTTCCACATCGTAGTTGCGGATGCCCTTGTGGTAGGCGTCCACGATCACGATCACGGCGGGGTCGCCCAGCATGCAGCCGGTATAGCACCCCAGCAGTTCCCAGCAAGGCAGCCCGCCGCCATGGATCTCGGCAGTCTCCATGAGCGAACAGACCACGTCGTTGACCACGTCGGGCGCGGCCAGGGTCAGCCAGGGGAACTGGGAGCGATAGACATCCCAGCCACTGAACATGGTTCGGCGCGTGAAGGCTTCGCTGCGGGCACTCCCGCCTTCCTTTGTGGGGTAGGTGCCATCCACATCGGCTAGGCAGCGGGGATCGCAGAACGTCCGGTATTGGGCCGTGCGCAGGATGGTCTTCTGGTCTTCGGTGGCTTCGACATCCGTCAATACGGCCGTGGCTTGGTTCCAAGCTGCTTTCGCCGCCGTTCGGACACGGCTGAAGTCCCAGTGCGGCAACTCGGCCTCCAGATTGCGCCGGGCTCCTTCCATGCTGACGTAGGAGATACCCGCCTTGACGAGCAATGGCTCGTCGAGTCCCTCCGGCCACTCCGCGAAGCAGCCGATGTGTTCGCCTTGGAACTCGCCGGATGCGGGGAGGGGGCTGACCTGCGCATCGCGAATGGCGGCAATGTACTCCGGCGTCTTCCATTGCTCGTAGGCCCGGCCCGGCCAGGGCCCGCGCCAGCAATCCGGCACGCTCGCGGACCAGACACCAAGCGTCTGCATGGGACGGCCGAACTGTAGGCAGAAGTGCACCGTGTATCTGACTTCGGTCTGGCCGCCGCGCATGCCGCCGCCCTCGGGCGTGCAACGTAGCCAACCCGCCAGCGTGCGATCATCGACCTGCCGCACGTACTGTTCGACACTGCGGCCGCCGACGCGGCGAGCCAAATCCAACTGGATCCGGGCGAGGCCAGAGGTCGGGAAGGTGAACCGCAGGATGCCGGCATGGCAGGTGCAGGTGGCTTCCGCGCGGACGCCGCAATCGTCCAGCGTCACGGCGTAGTAGCCCGCCTGGACATCTTCGGTCTCGGACCGGAAGCGGCTGCGGTAGGTGCCATCGAGGATCTCGTCGGGGAGACCCCCGTAGGTGCATAGCGGTCCGGTCGTGGGGGTGACCAGCAGACTTCCCAGATCCCCGTAGGCACCGATCCCGCTCATGTGAGTGAAGCTGAAGCCTTCGATGGAATCGTGCCCGGCCGAATAGCCGGAACCGTTGTCGCCACCGGTGATCGTGTCGGGCCCCAACTGCACGAGTCCAGACGGCAACCAAGCGCCGGGGAAGGTCTTGCCGAGGCCCGCCCAGGTGGATTCGTGCTCGGTGATCGCGCCGATCAGCGGATCGATGTAGTCGGCGTTCTGCTTCACGGCGTCCTCTTGCGGCTCATTCCGTCTGCACCCAGAGATCGAGACTGTGGGCATCTGGCTTGGAGACTAGCCCCGGCGGTAGCACTGCGGAGAGGGGTTTGAAGTCTGCGCCTTCCGGTCTCTTCACATAACCATAGCCAAGCAATCGCTGCCATTTGCTGTTGTGCTTGTCCAGGGAGTAGCCGTAGGCCTTGCTGTAGTAGTCGTAGTGTGGATGGTCGGCAGGGAGACCGAGGTCAAGCTTCTCCTTGAGCACAAAGACGTAGGGATCGCTGGTGACCACCTCGCGACCAGTCTCTCGGTTCTCGATCAGGAAAAGCGGCATGGTGCCGGGAACGGGCTTGGCGAAGAGCCGGAAGGTGACCTTGCCGCTGCGGAGGCGAACCGGTACCAGCGGCGTGGTCGCCGGATCGAAGGTGCACAGGCCGTAGTCGACCTTAGCCACCAGGGACTTGGCCAGCTCGATGGCGCGGTCCCGGCGATTGACGACCAGGTAGCTGCGGTACCAGATCGTGGTGCCCGGGGCGAGGTTGAACTTGGGGATAACCACAGCGACATCGTAGTTGCGCAGGGAATTCTCGGGGCGTGTCTGCCAGTCCTGGCAGCGCCAGTCGTAGCTGCCGTCGGCATTCAT
>JABGQJ010000823.1 GCA_018648945.1 Victivallales bacterium | reverse complement strand
GGCCGCTTCATGCCCGAATACGAAGACCATGTCGCCGAATTCCTCATCGGCCAGACCACTGAACTAGCCCGCGAGTGCCATTCATGAAGCTCCCATTTCTCCTTCTTGCCATGTCTATGCTAGCCCAAGCCGCGCCGAACCACGGACTGCTCGAGAACGGGGGCTTCGAGCGCGAAGCCGGGGGCATGCCCATCGGCTGGCACCGCGAATGGGGCAAGCCCGCGAGCGTCGCTTGGGTGGACGATGTGGTCCACGCCGGCGACCATGCGATGAAGATCACCGGCAACACCTGCCTCGCCTCCGATCCCCTGCCGAACACGGGCGAGATCATCACGGTCTCAGGCTGGCTGAAGACCAACCAGATGACCCTCGGCAAGAGAGCATGGTTCAAGGCCTCCATCGTGGTGACCAAGCTCGATGCCAAGCTGAAGGGCACGGGGCACCACGATGTCATCCGCCTCCTGGGCACCAATGATTGGACGAAATATGTTGGCACGTTTTCGCTGCCGCCGTCCGTCCCCTACTATCGGGTCACACTCCAATACGGCGAGGACTGCACCGGCACCATGTGGGCAGACGACCTAGCGGTCACCACGGCCCGCGACCCCTACGCCGCGCCGCCGCGCAAGACCGACCGGAAACAGGCCGCCGTCACCGTGGATGCGACCAAACCGACCGGCCCCCTTCCCGACCTTTGGCGGCATATCGACCAGAGCTACCTCGCCAACATCAACGTCCCCCGCCGCAGCGACACGATCCCCGCCTTCCACAAAGCAGGCTTCCGCTACATCCGCTTCCACGAGTGCATCGTCGGCCCCAGGATCTACAGCGAGGAAAACGGCAAGCCGGTCTACAACTGGGACATCTTCGATCAGGGGCTACGCAAGCTGCTGGACAACGGCCTGAAACCCATGCTCGTACTGGAGAGCACCCCCACCCCCATCGCCGGCAAGCGGGGCCAGACCTACCGCAACATCAACCCCCCGGTGGACTTCGCCAAGTGGCAGGAGCTGATCTACCAGCTCGTCCACCACTGCGTGGAAACCTATGGGGAAGAGGAAGTGGCGAAGTGGTACTTCGAGGTCTGGAACGAGCCCGACGCCACGGCCTACTTCCTGGGCAATCTGGAGCAGTTCCTGAAGCTCTACGATCACACCGTGACCGGTGCGGTCCGCGCCTTCGCCAAGATCCGCATCGGTGGCCCCGGCGGCGCGGGCAACGGCTGGGTTCTGCCCCTGGTCGAGCACTGTGCCAACGGCCGCAACGACGCCACGGGAAGAGTCGGCACGCGACTCGACTTCATCTCCTGGCACATCTACTGCTCCGGCACGGGCACGCCCGATTTCCGCGTCATCCGCCGCAGTATCATGCAGGTGGCCGACCGCCTGAAGACCTTCCCCGAGTTCGCCAAGCTCCCCCGCTTCATCACCGAGTTTTCCTGCAACTCCTCCACCACGTCGTGGCTGGATGATGCCTACCGCGCACCCTTCACCCTCCGCGCCCTGCTGCTGATGGACGAGCTGGGCATCGAACAGGCCTACTCCTTCTGCGTCGGCGACTTCCTCTGGGACAAGCAAAACGCGATCTTCCGCCGTACCCTTGGCATGTTCACCAACCCCGGCTTCCCCAAAGCCCCCTTCCACCTCTACACCCTCCTCAATCGCCTCCCAGGCCAGCGCGTCCGAGCCAATTCCAGCAACGCCCCCATCGATGTCCTCGCCAGCCACGATCCGGAAGGGAAGAAACTGGGTGTCCTTCTTGGCAACTGGGTCGAGGATCCCGCTGCCGCCTTCGAGACCCAAGTCACGCTCCGCCTGAACTGCCCCGCCTTCGCAGGCAAGAAGCTGACCGCGCGCCTCGTCCGTGTCGATCCCCGACATAGCAATGCCTTCGACGACTGGCAGGCCCTCGAACGTCCCCAGATCAGCACCCAGGAGCTGACCGACTACCGCGCCGGCAAACGCGACACCCCCCGTCAGAACGAGGTCGCCAAACTGCTCGAAGCCTTGACCCAAGCAGCTCAGCTCGAACCGGGCGAGACAACCCCCCTCCGCTTCGACGCCGATGGCAAGGCCCAGCACCGACTTCAGCTCCCCGCCTTCGGCCTCGCCTACCTCGCCGTGCAACTGGTCGACTAGGCGAAGGACGTGGCGCAGGCAGACGGCGGCGTCTGCTTGCATCGCATATACAAGATTTGTATATTGGGAGGGCCAAACAGGAGACATGCCCCATGGCCGCAGTCACGGTAAACATCTCATTCCAGCCGGATCTCTTGGCCTCGATCGACGCCGAGGCGGCCAAAGAAGCCCGGAATCGCTCCGAACTGTTGCGGGAGGCCGCCCGGCTGTACATCGAACGGCAACGGCGGTGGGACCACGTCTTTTCGCTCGGGGATGAAGCGACCCGCGCACATGGTCTGGCCGAGGCGGATGTAGCCGAGCAGATCGCGGCCTCGCGAGGTGAGCGCCGAGGCCCAGAGTGAGGGTCGTGTGCGACACGAATGTCCTCGTCTCTGGCTTCCTGTTCGGGGGCAGCTGTCGAGCGATCATTGGCATGGTGAGCGAAGGCAAGGTCGACGGCTTCACATCGTCGGTCCTGATCGCCGAGTTGGAGGATGTCCTGGTCCGCCCCAAGTTCGGGTTGGCAGTGTCGCAGGTTGCTGCCATTGCCGATCTGGTCCGCCAGACGTTCCTCTCTGTGTCGCCTACGGAACGGGTGGCCGTCATCGCTGATGATCCCGACGGCGATGCTGTGCTCGAAGCCGCGTTGGCCGCGAATGCCGATCTCATCATCTCCGGTGACAGCCACCTGTTGACCTTAGGGGAGTTCCGAGGGACGCGCATCGTGTCCCCTGCCGAATTCGTCCGCGAGACAGACCGACGAAGGTGATGTTGAGCGCAATGGACAAGACGACTGGCCGTCCACTGCGTCCACTGTCTTCACTGAGTCCACTTCTTCCCCCCCTCGCGAGCGCCTGCGCCGAGCGCGGCCCCCGAGCGACGGGCCAGGCGGAGAAACGCGTCCGGGGAACAGCCGTGCACGCGCTTGAAGACGCGGGAGAAGTGGCAGGGGTTGGCATAGCCAAGCTCGGCGGAGACTTCCTTGACCAGGCGACCGGCTTCGCGGAGGCAACGGGCGGCATGCTCCATCTTCAGCCGGACGAGATAGGTGTAGGGGGTCTCACCGGCGAAACGGCGGAATTGGCGGCAGAGGTAGGCCGGGGCCAGCCGACAGGCAGCAGCAATCTCAGCTAACGACGAGAGACGCAGAAAGCGGTCGTGGATCAGGTCGCGACAGCGCTCAAAGGTGACGTGGGCCCGGGAGCGGCGACTGCCGTAAGGCACCGCATCTGCGGCGAGGGTGAGCAGCAGGAAC
>JABGQJ010000822.1 GCA_018648945.1 Victivallales bacterium | reverse complement strand
GCTCATCGAGCCAGCGACTACTCGTCAGTGCCCATGCCAAGCCAGTCCCACTCCGTCCACTCCGTCCATGCGACACGCGACAGTTCCAGTGCTAGGGTTAGGTCAGTTCGGGATCCGTGCCACCTAGGAGAGACCCATGGAAAGACGACTCGCCACCCTCGCCATCCTCCTACTCCCTCTCGTCCTGCTTGCCGCTGACGAGAGCGAACTGGACAAGCTGAACAAGCAGGCCGAGGAGCTGCTTGACCACTGGAAGTGGCCCGAGGCACAGGAAGTCAGTCGCAGGGCTCTCGCGCTTGCCGAAGCGAAGGTTGGCAAGGAAAGCAGAGAACTGATTCTGCCTCTGGTGCATTTGGCTGAATGCTGCCTCTTCCTGGGCCGCTCCGAAGAAGATGACGTACTCAGCAGGCGAGCACAGGCGATTGCTGGCAAACACGGCGAACGGGACGGGCCCTCCGCAGCAGCCTTGATGGGGCATCTGGCGTACCGGCACTGGTACCAGCAGGAGTACGGCCAGGCCAAGGAGCTGTTTGGCAGGGCTCTACAGGTCCGGCGGCAGCAGGCAAAGCCTGACCCCATGTCGGTAGCAGGCACCGAGAAGGCGTTGGCGGGTGTTCTGGTTTCCCTCGGCGAGCACAGTGATGCGGAACTGCTCCTCGCCAGCGCACTGGCAACAGCAGAGCGGGTTGCCCCGACAAGCAAGGAGCTGGGACAGATCGTCGTCGGGATGGCCCGTTTGCGGCTAGCCCAGAAGAGACACGCCGAAGCGAAGGCTTGCCTTGAGCGAGCGCTCAAGGTCTATGGGGACGCACTCCCGCCGGGCCACCCGATGGTGGCCGATGCTCAACTGACCATGGCACGGTTCCACTCGCTGCAACGGCAACCTGCGAAAGCCGAAGCGCTCCGTCGGGAGGCGCTTGCCAGCGAGGAGAAGGCGTGGGGCGCAAGCAACCCATTCACCATCCGCACGCTCTTTGGAGTGGGCACATCCTGCCGCGAGCAAGGCAAGTCCGAGGAAGCCGAGGAAGCCCACCGCCAGGCCCTCTCGCTCTGCCGAGAGCACCATGGCGGCAACTCCCAGCTTGTGCAGAGAGCTATGGTCCAACTGGAGGTGACTCTCCTTGCGCAGCGCAAGTACGAGGAAGCCGGGGAACTGGCGTCGAAGGCGCTCGGCCTGGCCGAGAAGGAACACGGGGCGGACCACGTGGAAGTGGTCCAGCCACTGCTTACACTGGCGAAGGCCCAGCGGCTCCGCACCCGCTACCCGGAAGCCGAGGCATCTGCCAAAAGAGCCCTGGCGATTGCGGAGCAAGCCGACCCCGAGGATCCTGCTAGGGTTGCCGCAGCCCTATCCGGCCTCGCGTCCGTTCACTACTACGCAGGGGAGTGCGGCAAGGCGGAACCTGTGCTTCGCCGCGAACTCTCGATCCGCATGGCCTCATCCTCTGCCACTGACCTCCGGCTGGCAACTGTGCTAGTGAACCTAGCCAATGCTCTCCGCAGTCAAGGCAAGCTCACCGAAGCGGAGCCTCTCGCTCTTGAAGCCCTTGGGATCGTCGATTCCCGTCCGGGTGCGGACGATGCCTGCACGGCGTCTGCCTTGGCCACGCTTGGCCGGATCAAGATGGGACAGAAGCAGTACCCGAAGGCACAGAAACACCTCGGAAGGGCTCTGGCCATCCGTGAGAAGGTCCTTCCTCCGGACGCGCTGGTGATGGCCGAGAATCTCCACGAACTGGGACAGCTTTGCCTCTCCCAGGGCACCCCAGCAACGGCCGAGACGCTTTTCCGACGAGCACTCGCCATCCAGCGCAAGACGCTTGGGACCAACCACCCCAGGACCATCTGGAGCATTCTCTACCTCGGCAGAGCCTGCCGGGAACAACGCAAGTTCCAGGAAGCAGAGGAACTCCACCGCAGAGCGGTAGCTATCTCAGAGAAACACCACGCAGAGAACCGTTACCTCGTGGCAGAGGCGCGGGATTGGCTCGGCGCAACTCTGCTCTGGCGGATAAAGCTACCCGAAGCGGAACGCGTCCTGAAAGAGGCCGTGCGTCTCTGGGACGACCTCGGCTCCCCCCGCGAAGCCAGACGAGCGGCGTGTCTGCTCAGACTGGGTGTTACCCAACACAAACTGGGACGCAACGATCTGGCGCAACAGGCCCTGGAAAGCGCACTCGCAATACACGAGCGGACGCTGGGATCTGAACACGCGTGGACCGGTAGGACCAAGTACTGGCTCGCCACCGTGCACTGGTACCAGTACAACAGAGAGGAAGCGATGCGCCTTGCCGAGGAGGCAGGACCGGTGCTGGAAAAGTGGCTTGGACCTACCGACAGCAGAACGACCAACAACATGCAGATGCTTGCCCATCTCTACCACGAAGAGGGACGGCACAAGGAAGCAAGAGCACTGGAGAAGCGTTTCGGGCCGTCTTGGTACACAAGGGGTCGCCGCCGCCGTTTCTGGATCTGGTCGGGTGCCATTGGGGGGTCCCTCTTGCTCATCGGCCTCGTCGTCTACATCGTGCGCCGCAGACGACGGCGAAGACGAGCGACCGGGAAGTAGCAGCCGAGATCTGTCCAGGCGATCCTCCGCCCCCGGCCGCGGGCCCAGTCAATCCCACTTCCGTCCACTTAGTCCACTCCGTCCACTTCCCCCGTCACCGCAGTCGCCATTTGCTGGCAAGATACGCACGCACGCGGGTCGTTTCCTTGGCATCCAGCTGCCGATCAAAGACGAGGATCTCGGCAAGCTCCCCGGTGAAGAAGGTCTGCACATTGGGCGAGAAGCATCCCACCCTCACCTGTTTGGCCCAGCGCTCCTTGAAGACATGCATGGACTGCCTGGGGCCACCCGTCTGCACGCCGGGAATGCTGGCGGCCAGGCCGACCTGGTAGTCGTAGCCCTTGCCATCGCTGGCAGTGAACAAGCGGGCATCGTGGTTGACCTCTGCACCGGCCTTCGGATTGCTGAACACGGCGAAGATGGTGGCGGTGATCTTCTCCTGCGACAGATCCGGCAGTTCCAGGCGGGTCGCATCCTTCTCGTGGAACCGCAGGGATGGCAGACCATTCAGACCTTCCTGCACGAACTGCGGGCGGTTTACCGCTTGCTTCTGTTCCGCATGGCGGTCCTTGCCGCTCTTGTCGCGCCAGAGGCTCACCTTGCCCTCGGCATCGGTCTCGATGGTCTTGGCATCGGCGGCATCCAGCCAGACGGCCAGCCCTGCTGGCATCTGCCAGCTCTTCGCGAACGCCTCATCCAGCACCAGCATCCCAGCCTGGGCCACCTTGTAGTTGGCTCCGCCCGTGCCGCGCCAGACCACCCAGGAATGGGGCTCGGTCTTGCGTACGCCCAGGTTGAACAGCAGCA
>JABGQJ010000821.1 GCA_018648945.1 Victivallales bacterium | reverse complement strand
ACTCCCCCGCCGTCTTGGGACGGGTGCCGTTCTGTCGCCTGCCATTCCCCTTCCCACCTTGTCGATGCCGCGCTCCAACAGTACCTTCCAGTACCCTTGCGCCGAGGAAAGGTGCCCTTCGCAGGATAATGAGAGCGCACATCGCTTGATTGGCGACGCATCGGAGGACTAGGATGAACAGAAGGCGGCGACTAAGGGAGCCCACCATGTCGGTCTCGGACGAATTCGTTGCTTTCTTGATCGACCAGTTCTCTGGGTGGGGCAAGGTCACCGGCCGGAAGATGTTCGGCGGCGTGGGGCTCTACCACGATGGCAAGATGTTCGGCCTGGTGGCCGACGATGTCGCGTATCTGAAGGTCGACGACTCGAATCGCGAGGACTTCGAGAAGGCGGGTTCCGCGCCGTTCCGACCGTATGCAGACAGGGATGTAACCATGTCCTACTATGAGATTCCCCCGGATGTGTTGGAGTGCGCCGAGGAGCTGGGCGAGTGGGCGAACCGTTCATTCATGGTCCAGACGAAGAAGCGATAGGGGTCGACCATGGAATCGCTCAAGCTACAGATGCCCGCGTGCCCAGAGTGCGGATCGACCAAGACGAAGATCGACATACGGGACTACTCCAACCTAGTGAGAATCCCGGCCGCCGTTGCCACCGGAACAGTGATCGGGATTCCCCTGGCTGCCATCTCGTTCGTCTGCCGGGAATGTGGTTTCTCCTTCAAGGACAAGGGTGGCGAGTAGGTAGAAGGCCTGAACTACCTTCCTCCCGCCCTTCCTGCGATCACTGATTCTCGGCGGCGACCCGGAACTCGGCGATGCGGGCGAGCTTGTCGGCCGAGCCACCCGCCTTGACGACAAGGCGCACGAAACGTGCCGCCATCGGCGTGGCCAGGGGCATGTCGGCACAGGCGCTGCCGTGTGTCGCTAGGGTCCCGGCAGTGCGGAAGGTAACGCCATCGGTGCTGACGTGGAGTTCGCAGGTCTGCACGTAGCTTTCTTTGCCGACGCGAGCCCAGGCGGAATCGAAGCCGAATCGCCCGATGGTGCGGATCTCGCCAAGATCGACCTGCAGCCAGCTGTCGACCGGGGCCTGCCAGAAGGTGCGAATGTCACGGTCGATGGCACCCTCCGGATTCTTGCCGGCAGCGGGATCGGGCCCCGAGATTGCCTTCCTGCCGGTGACCAACGAGACCTCGCCGTGGATCTGGAGTTTCTCCGGCCCGGCCTTCAGGGGATGGTGGAAGAAGATGGGTTGCACGGTGGGCGCGTGGATGGTCAGGGGACCTCGGAACCCCGGAGCGAGTTCCACCCAGTTGTTGGCGGCGGCCGGTTCGTGCTTGCCGCCGGTGGCGAAGACGCTGTAGAACCGGATGTCCTGACCTTGGTCGGCCTGGATGACGGCATCGAGCGCGACATCGAACATGCAGAGCCAGAACTCGGCATCCCGGCAACTGCCGGCAACGCCGTCGTCCCGGAACTGGATGTGGACCTGCGGCAGGAACCCGACCAGGCCCCAGGCGCGCTCGCCACGGCAGGCCCCGAAGACGTAGTTCCGGGCATTGGCCGCATATTCCGCTTTGATGGACTCCTTGTCCTCGGGGCGGATACGGGGTCGGGTCCTGCCGGCTTCCACCAACGGACCGTAGGACCAGGCGATGTGCTCAAGCCGGCCGCCCTGCGACCCGCCCCCAACCATGATGCCGCAGCGAAATGCCGTGCCCCAGATCCCGCGCACCAGATGACGGTCGCAGCGATTGGTCGCCAGGTCGATCCCGTTCCAGGAGTTGAGCAACATCAGGTCGATGGCCCAGGCGCCTGGGCCTGCACCGCGGATCGTCCAAGGGTACGGCTTGAGGGTGTCGGCGTTCAGGCCTTGCTCCGGATAGACGAGACTCAGCCCGCGGATGCCTGCATTGGCCCCAAGCGTGACCGCGGCGGGGGCGGTGTCTGCCTCTTCTGCCTCACAGCCAGTGTAGATCGCCAAGGTGCAGGTTTCCCGGAACTGGCGAATGAACCCACGCCCAAGCGCGCCGCGCAACTCGACGCCGGCGGGAACTCTCAATGGCGCGGAGATCCGGTACTCGCCCGGTGGCAGGTAGACGATTCCCCCGCCTCGCTGGCCCGCGTGGTTCAGGGCGGCCTGAATCGCCCGGGTGTCATCTGTCTTGCCATCTCCCACCGCCTGGAATGGGGCCGCCGTTACCACATGCAGGTCTTCCTGGTCGAGCCTGGCGGCCGCCGGAGTCGGGGCGAATCGATAGGTCTTCCCCTGCGCTTCGGGAACGTTGTCGAGGTTGGCGAAGTGCATGCCGTAGTACCATGGATCGACATCTTCGCGGCGGGTCGGGAACTCGGCAACGACTCCGCCAAAACCGAACACGCGGTGGGCGCGCTGGTCCGCGTTCTTCTTGATCTGCACGGGCAGGGCGGCGTCGGTAGCAGAGAACCGCTGGATCGCGAGAGCGTCAAGCCGACCCAGCTCGAGGCCGGTGAGGGTGTTTCGGGTGAACTGGCCGAGCGCGGCGACCTCCGGCTCCGAAAGCGGGGCACCGGCGAATGTCGCCGCATGCTTCCGCCAGACATCGTTGGCGAATCGCACGTCGTGCATCCAGGCGAATTCGGTGCTGAAGGGCGCAACCAGCCCGCGCTTGAGCGCCGTGCCGTTGATGCTCTCGATCATGCAGCCGTTGGTCTTGGGGATCAGTAGACCGTTGTAGGAGTTACAGAGGGTGATCCTGCGAATGGTACAGACCCCGCCGACGATGGTAAACGGGTAGGGCGTGATGCGTTCGGCGCGTTGCTCGGGATAGGCGATCGTCAGGTCCATGAGACCGCTCTCACCCGGCAGCTCGATCAAGGGCGGCGCCGACTCGTCGCCCCGACCGGGATAGGCCAGCAGCAGTGTCGCGCTCGCCGAATCGTGGCCAAGGGCGGGTTGGCCGGAGAGAGTCACGCCAAAGGCGAGCTTCAGCGGGTGGTCGATCCGGTAGCGGCCGGGCGGCAGGTAGACCACACCCCCGGTTGCCTTGGCAACCGCACCGATGGCACGCTGGATCGCCCGGCTGGCGTCGGTTGCCCCGGTCCTGTCGGCGCTGAATGGCGGCTCCGTTGCCACCACAGAGGCGATGACGGTCTCGTTCCCCGCGACGATCAGGACCGGCGATGGCAGGCCCGCCCTGGAAAGGCGATCTGCCGCCATCACAGCCTGACCGATGCAGATGAGCGCGAGAACCGTGGGCATTGCCCCGGCAGGGCCTCTGCTGCGTCGTGCGATCCAGCGGTGTGGCATTTTCTTATCCTTCTGGAAATGCGGCGTAATCCAGCTGTAAGTAGGACAACAAAGGGGTCCGGCATCCCCCCTCTCACACTACAGCCAGCCTGCCGCCG
>JABGQJ010000820.1 GCA_018648945.1 Victivallales bacterium | reverse complement strand
CCTCCGCGACCTCATGCCCAGTCCCAAGCGCCAGCCTGGCATCGACATGGTCGCAGACTGGACCGTCACCCAGCGTGGCCCCTACGAATCCAAGACCGACTTCCGCGGCGTCCGCACCTTCCTGCACCAGGATAGCCCAAGCCAGGCCGGGAACTTCATCCAGGCCAGCACAAAACTGAAGCTCCCCAGGGAACGCGAGGGGCAGGTCCTGCTGCAATGGTACGAATCCGACACCTACTGCGGGGGCCGCGAGCGCATCCTCGGCGGGGCCAAGCACGGCCAGACGGCCCTGAATAACCAGAAGGGGGGCTATCGCTTCAAGCAACTGCTGGTGGATGGCACCGTGGTATGGGAAGATGATGTACTCGGGCGCAATCCTCAGCCTGCGCAGCGGCGTTTCCATACCATCGACATCGCTCCTTTCCTGGGGAAGGGCACAACCGAAGCCGAACTCACCTTGCGAGTGGAGGACCGCCTGGACTCCGGCGACATGCCTTTCTTCATCGAGGTGTTCTTCGCCCGCGTAGCCCTGCTGACCCAGGCCGATGCCACCGACCCGATTCTCAGTGAGGAAGGTGCTCCGGCCAGCGAGAAGATCCTGGGACCGGATCTCGCCCCCAAAGCAGACGGCGCGCTCTGTGCGACCCGCTCTGGCCGCGGCTCCTGGGCAGTCGGGGTACCGAAAGGGACCTACCGGCTGGCCCTCCAAGTGGTCGATTCCCCCAATGGCACCGGTCGCATCCAGCTGCGCAAGGGAGGCGACACGCTTGGCGACTGGGAGTTGACCGCCAACGACGGTCGGCTCTGGTGGCTCCTCAGCCAACCCGTCGAGCTCGGCGTCGATCGCCTGACCGTGGACTTCTCGGTGGCCGGTGTCCCCATCGAGGTCGCTCGCGTGGCCGTGTTCCCCGCCCGACCAATCCCCGGCGCCGCCAAGCCAGCCGACAAAAGGGCGATGGCCTCCAGAGAACCAGTCGCCATTCCTCTGGCACTCACCGAGACCGCCGGGGTTGCCCGGCTCAGGGAAGTGAGCACCCAGACTGTCCCCTTCCCGGAGGGCCTCCTCCGGAACGCGGACCGCGTATGCCTGCGAGCGGCCGATGGCGAGCCCGTTCCCGTGCAGACCCGACCAGTAGCGACCTGGCCCGACGGCTCCATCAAGATCCTGCAGACCAGCTTCCCCGCCACGCTCGCCGCCAAGGGTATCACCGCCCTCACCATCGAAGCGCCCGCCAAGGCCAAGGGCAAGCCCCTGGTGAAACTGACGGTCCGCGAGAAGGGCGACTCGCTGGAAGTCGATGCCGGCCCCATCCGGGCTGTGTTCAGCACCACCCATGGCCGCATCGTCGATCGCATCTACCGAGGCGGAACGCCACAGACGCCTGCTGACGGAGCCTGGGATCTAGTCCTCGAGACAGAGGACGGCAGTATCCTGCATTCGAACGCCGCCACCGTGACCAGCACCGAGATTGTCGAGCGCGGCCCCCTCCGGGCACTGATCGTCCGCAAGGGCTGGTTTGCTGCCGAGGACGGCACCCCGACCCGCCTCGAATACCGGATTCAGATCGAGATGTTCGCGGCCAGCGACCAGCTACGCATGCAGACCTTCCTGGTAAACCGCGACGATGCGGTCGAAGTCTACCTGAAGCGCTGGTCCATGGAGCTTGCCTGGGAGAAAGCCCAGGAGGGCACGGTCCTGCTCGGCGAACGCGAATTCCGCGCCCATGCCGGTGCCATCCTCTTCCAGCACCGGGAAAACCAATATTCCTGGACCGGAGCCGACCCCGTCTCGCGCGCGGCTGGCCAGCCCCGGGGCCTCGTGCGGCTGCCCGGGCTTTCCTTCGGCACGCGCTGGTTCTGGCAACGCTTCCCCCAGGCCATCCGCTTTGCGGAAGACCGGATCAGCCAAGACTTCGTGCCCCGTCCCCTGGACGATGGCGATCTGCCCACCGAGTGGGCCAAGCGCATGGGCGAGATGACCGATAAGTACCAGGTCGGCGGCATCGGCTACCCGCAGTCCCCAGGCAAGATGGGGCTCTTCCGCATCGCCCGCGGGCAAGCCCTGCGTCAGGAGACCCTCTTCCGCTTCACTCCCGACAACGCCCCCCTGCCTGACCTTCTGGCCAGGCTCGACCATCCTCTTCGGGCATTCGCCGATGCCAAATACGTGGCCAGTACCCTCGCCTACGGCCAGTTCTTCCCCCAGGACAAGCGGCTCTTCGGAGCCTACGAGAAGAGCGTCCAGGCCTTCCTGAATGGCTATTTCGCCAAGCGGAAACGCCGGCGCGAATACGGTTTCGAGAACTACGGAGACGACACCTTCGAGTGGGGGTATGGCCCCAGTTACACCTATTGGAGCAACAGCGAATACGACCACCATCACGGCTTTGCCCTGCAGTACCTACGCAGCGGCGACCCACAGTGGTGGAACGAGTTCGAGAAGACCGCTCGCCAATACGCCGACGTGGCGGTGATCCACCACGAGATCCCCGGCAGCTACCCGCAGCTGGGTGGCCCCCACCACCACAACGCCACCTCCATGTGGATGCCCTCCCACGAGCGGCAGTGCTGGGTCGCCGACCACACCATGTCCGGCGCCCACTCCAGCCACGCCTGGGTCGAAGGCATGGTGGACTACTGGTTCCTGACCGGTGATCCCTGGGCCGAGGAGGTCGTCCGGGAAATGACCGATTGGTACGTAACGATCGTCGCCCAGAAGCGCTACGGTGCCGGTGGCCAGGAACGCGGCCCCGGCTGGGCTCTCGTCGCCCTCTCCGCCCTCTCCCGAGCCACTAACGACCCCCGCATGCTGGCGGCTGGGCAAAGCGTGGCCGACTGGATCGTGACCTGGCAGGATCCGGTGCGGGGCGTCCTCTCCGTGCCCATCTCAGAGCAACCCAGCTACGAAGGCGGGACCGTCTTCATGCACGGGATCGTGGGCCGCGGACTGGGCCGCTGGTACGACGTCACTGGCGACCCGCGCGCCAAGAAAGCCCTTTTGGGGCTGGCGGACTGGCTGCTGACCGAACCCATGGGACAACCGGGCCGCTTCTGGTACAAGCAGGCCCCGAACTGCATGAAAAGCTATGGCTCCACCAGCCAGACCCTCAACGCTCTGGCCTACGCCTATGATCTCAGCGGCAAGGAACGCTATGCTCGGGTGGCAGACATTCTGCTTGGCTCGTGTGGCGCCGGCTCCCGCAGCATGAGCTGGTTCCCCCAGGTGCTGGCCCAACTCGCCCCGCTCCGCCATCCGGTGGTGATGACCGTACCCGCCTCCCGCGCCGTGGCGGCACCCGACACCCCAGCGGTCCTGGCCATCGACCTGCGCAGCACTGTCGACTATCCGCAGCAGATCAAGACGAAGCTCACCCTCCCGGATGGCTTCACGGG
>JABGQJ010000082.1:17159-17503 GCA_018648945.1 Victivallales bacterium | reverse complement strand
CTGCCAGGACGAGGGCCTTCCTGTCGCGCAGGCCAGCATCGGTCATGTCCCACAGGGTCAGCGGGTCCGGGTGGTAGCCACACTCGCGGACCAGTGTGTAGATGCCGGCCTTGGCCTGGTTCCAGCCTCCGGAGAACGGGGTCGAACTGGCAGCGGCATCATGGAAGACGGCCACGTCGGGGTGGGCTTTGTAGTGGACCATGCCGCTGGAGAGATCGTGCGCGCCTTTGATGACCTTGGCCGCGATGTCTCGCAGTGGCGTGGGTTCGCCATTGACCCGGTAGAGGCCGGCGGAACGCCAGCTCTCACCCCAAACGGTGAAGAATGGCTGGTACTCGAAGCCG
>JABGQJ010000082.1:345-17149 GCA_018648945.1 Victivallales bacterium | reverse complement strand
CGCCCCATTGGCCAGCAGCGTATAGAGGTTAGTCCGGAGTTCGGCCTCTGTGATTGCCCCCCGCCGGATCTTCGCGTCCCAGCACTTGCCGATGCTGCCGCCACGGGGCAGAGGCAAGACCCCCACGTGGCTGTAGGCCGCGCCCCAGGCCTTGCGCCCTACACCGTTGCGGTTTGCTCTGCCCTCGGTGGTCAGATGCCCGAACGTGTAGCTGTAGTCGGCCTGGACGCGCCGGGACAGATATCCTCCCCAGGGGCTGTACACATAGCGCTGGGTGAAGGGCGTACCGGGGGCCAGTTCGCGCATCTTCTTGGCCACTCCCTCGAGGAAATCTCCGTAGGTCTCCACAACCCACACGATCTTCAGCCAGCTCAGGCGACGGCCATAGCCGACTGATTCGGGGGGATCGTACATCTTCGGGTAGGGCGCATCGTCGAACGAGGCGACCCCCTGCGCTCCTCCCACATACGTGGCGAATGCCTCGAAGTCGTTGCCGAAGCGCTGGCGGAGCCAGGCGCGGAAACGCGTCTTGGCCTCGGGGGACTGGTCGTCTAAGTAGGAGGGCACATCCTCCTGGCTGAAGACGAAGATGGCGGGTTGGTCCTGCAGGGGCTTGATCCACTGCTCCAGTCCCGTCAGGTAGAACTCCAGAGTCTTCGCCTTGAAGATGGAGGCGTGGGTCGGGCCACCGCGTCGCATCTGGTGCCCCACGTAGCCCAGATCCTCCTTCTGAACGAGCCATGGAGGCAGGAAGGGCGTGCAATGGGCCAGGCTCATTGCCGACTTGAAGGGAATGCCGAAGGTTTGGCAGGCCGCCAGTTCGCGGTAGACTGCGTCTTTGGCGTCGATAATCGGCCTGGGTGCGTTCTCCGGCCAGTTCCGCACAAAGGTACGGCCCTCCTGATAGGACGTGTTGAAGCCACACTCGATCTCGAGGTTCTGGTAGCCCTTGCTGTTGCCCTTGGAGGCGAAACTGAGGAACGGCTTGTCTCGGTAGAACAGGATGTCTGCATCAGGCCTACGCGTAACTCGCCAGCGAGAGGGTCTCAACTGCTGGAGTTGGGCGTCGCTCATGGGGCGGGCCGCCTCCGCATATTTGGGCGTGGGGGATGCAGCCACGGTTTCCGCCAGGGAGGTCATTTTGCCGTCCCCTTGGACGACCATCATGGGCCAATGATGGCTGCCAGAGCCAAGGCGTGTGCTGGCGATGCACACCCGGGCCTCCCCCTGGGCCGGGAACGGAATGCCGACGCGCTGCCACTCGTTCTTGGTGACGCGGAAGGCCTGCTCCTTGGTCTTGCCGGCCACTTCGACTCTGACCTTGATCAGGGCGGGGGGCGCCTTCCTCTCTATCGCGTAGTCACCCATGCCATAGTCGATCTGGATGTAGGATCCACCGCGGATGCGGAACTCGGCTACAGCTGCCGCGTCGGCGCTGCCGGAGAGCAATGTCTGGCCAACCTTCCGTTCCCCTCCCACGCGCATGCCCTCGTTGTATTCCTGCACCTTGCCATCCTTCAGCCAGACGCAGCGCATGAGGATCGCGCCTCCGAACTTGTGGCGTGTACCGTCCCAGGTGAGACGAATCCGTTGATCCGGTTGGGTTGCCAGGATGTCCGCCAGATGGTCCGCGAGCGACCAGTCTGCCAGCACTGGGGCACCGGTGGCGAGAGACGCGATGGACAGCAGGAGCAGTCGTTTCATGGCGAATCCCCACATAGGAACTGCTTGGCCTCGTGGCTATCGCTCGGTATCGAGGGCCACGGCGAGGCGGGTGACGATCCCGGGATTGGCGCAGGCAATGTCCTGTTCCTCCCAGGGGTCGCGGTCGAGATCAAAGAGCCGGTCGTCCTGGCCGTCCTGGCGCACCAGTTTGTAGCGGCCATCGAAGGCGAGACGCCAGTCCTGCAGCCCGCAGACAACAGTCTGTCGGTGGTTCTCCCGCTTCCCTTCGAGGACGGGGCGGAGCGAACAGGCATCCATGCCGGGCAGGACTGGGGCGTCGGCGTAGTCCAGGAAGGTGGCAGCGAGATCGCGCACGGAGACGAGTGCGTCAGAGACGACGTCCCGGCATACCTCGGGTCCCGCGACGATCAACGGCACGCCAGCGGAGGCGGTGCGCCAATGGCACTTGCCCCAGCGGCCCTGATCGCCAAGCATCTCGCCGTGGTCGGACGCATAGACGATAAGGGTGTTTCCGAGTTCGCCTCGGGCGGTAACGGCGGCGAGGAACTCACCGACCAGTCGATCAATATTCTCGATCATGGCGGCGTAGTTCTGGCGGTTCCGGAGCAGGCCTTCGCGGTCGGGTTTGTCGTTGTTGCGAGGCGGGGCGAAGGCCACATCTTCCCAGGCGCCGCGCATGCGCTCCGTGACATCCATGGGGTTGTGTGGCCCGGTGAAGTTGACGACCAGGTGCCAGGGCTGTCCGGCGGGGAAGTTGCGGAGGAACTGAAGACCATTCTCGGCGAGCCAGTTGTCGCAGTAGGCATTGTCGGGCAGGGCGGTGGTGTAGGCACCCATGTTCTTGCCCATCGCGGCATGCTCCTCGCAGTACAGGTCCGCCACGCCACGATCCGCGAGGAACTCCAGGTAGGGGCCGCGCGGCCCTCCACACGTGCGGTAGCTGTTGCTGCCGTCGATCTTGCCCTCGTTGTCGATGCCGTCGGTGAAGCCCCACTCGGGCAGGAGCCGGGAGCCGTCCAGATGCCAATCCATCTTGCTGGAGTCGCTGGTGTCCTTGTGGAGATCGAACTTGCCGACGCCGCAGACGCGGTAGCCCACATCCCGCAGGGCCTGGTAGTAGGTGGGGAGATCGAGTGGATAGTCCGTATGATTGTCGGGTACGCGGCAACGGTCGTAGCTGCGCCCCGAGGCCAGCGCGGCCCGGGATGGGGCGCAAAGCGGGGAATCGCAGTAGGCATGCCGGAACCGTACGCCGCGATGAGCGAGGCGGTCGAGATTCGGCGTGCGCAACGGCAGGTCGGGATTGCAGCCAAGCCAGTCGGGACGGTGCTGGTCGGGGAACAGAAAGAGGAAGTTGGGGCGCGGCATGGGGACTCCTGGCTTGGCGAGAGGGCGATGGACACCCCCGAGCCTAGCACCTCCGTCGGCCATGGGCAAGCCGGGGCGCTGCCCCGGAGCCCCGCCGGGGAGGCGTGCCTCCCCGGACCCCTCAGAGGCTGGCCGGTGGTACGGGCGGCGCTCGCGCTCTGCGGCGGCCGTTCCACCAGCCGACTGCCGCTGCTGGTGCACCGCATCAGAGCCCGGGAGCGCGTAGGGGAGTCCTTGTGCGAAGCAACGAGAGCGAGCCCCCCGTCTAGTCCAGCTTGCGGGCCTTGACCATGGGGGCGTCCACGGTTTCGGGGAGTTGGAACACATCGCCGGCTTGGTTGCAGTAGTAGAGGCGAGACTTCGAGGGCTGGCGACCATGGCCATCGGCCCAGAGGCCATAGAAGTCGGGCTGGGCATCGACCGGGCGCCGCACGTAGGTGTGGTTGAGTTCGCTGTTGTTGGTCATTTGCTTGACCTTCTCCCAGTTCGCGCCGGCATCGGTGGTGCGCCACATGGCGATCTCGCCGCCGGGGTTGTAGGGCTGGGGGCCGGTCTCCGTGGGGCCGATGATGCACCAGGTGGTGTCGCTCTCGATGTAGAGGGGCCCGGTGTCGTAGTTGTTGTCGGATTCGAAGGCCTTGCGGACTTCCCATTCGGTGCCGGTCCAACGGGCGGTGGTCCAGGCTCTGGGATCGTTGTCGGGGCCGGACGCGTAGCCGCCGCTGGTGACGGCAAGGATGATGGGGCGGCCCTGGGAATCGTAGCTGACGTCCTTCATGTAGACGTTGCGGCCTCTACTCTTGAAATCGGCCACCAGGGCGGGGTTGGCGGAGTCTCTGATGGGCGTCTTGAGGACCTTTCCGTCCACGGTCTGCCAGGTGTCCCCGAAGTCCTTGCTTTCCATGTAGTACAGGTTTGTACGCCAGTTCAGCCCCTTGCCTTTGGGGTGCATGTTGAAGGCGGTGCCGACCTTGCTTCCCCAGCGGAAGCTGACTTGGTACTGGCCCATCTCGATATGGGAGAGGAGGCGTCGGTCGGTCCAAGTCCTGCAGTCCTTGCTGGTCCAGATATTGAGGCCTCGGCCGCCCTGGTAATAGGTGTGGAGGAAGAGGAAACCCTTGCCGGGGATGTACCAGGGCTGGGGGTAGGAGAAGTTGCCGGTCCAGACCAGCTCGAACGTCTCGATGTCGTAGGGTTTGGCGCTGCGCGAGATGAAGGAGGGCCTACCCGTGCCATGGCTGCTGGAGAAGATCCAGATGTAGCCGTCGTCGTCCACATTGATCACGGGGTTGTCATGGGCGTCGGTGGTTCTCTTGTCGAGGAGTACGGTGGGGCGGGCGATCTCGCCGGTGGCATGGTCGTAGTAGGAGACCATGTGGTAGAGCGTGCTGTTCTTGGCGTTGGTCCCGCCGTAGCAGAAGAAGGTCTTCTTGGCCTTGGCCGCGTACCAGGCCATGGGGATGTGCTTGGCGCAGTAGGTGCCGAGCCCGCCGCTGTACTTGTAGACATACTTGTTCTTGAGGCGCTGGTTGTAGTACCAGATGCCGCGGAAGCCATCGGCCTTCTTGTTGATGAGCCGTGATCCCTTGCTGATCTTCCGAGCAACGAGTGTTCCCGGGGAAAGGCTGACCAGTTGGTCCTTCTTCAGGCTGTCCTTTGTCCAGCGGGCAAGCAGGTCGCGATCCAGCTCTCCGCCGGTCTCCCCGGCCATCGCGGCAGTCACGTCCTTGGCAGTCAGCGTTCGGTTCCAGACGCGGATGTCAGCCAAGGAGCCGATTAGGAAGCGCTCGAAGTCATTCTGGCTGCCGATATGGAGGTCGGCATTGCTCTTCGAAACCTGGCCCGGGGCCTTGGTGGTGGCGGCCAGCTTGCCGTTGCGGTAGATGCGGATGACCTTGCCGTCGTAGGTGCCCGCGTAGTGGGTCCAGACCTTCGGGGTCGGCAAGTCGGCGGTGGCGTGGGTGTAGGAACCGGGGGCGTTCTCCACGAGCATGCGGACCTTGTCCTTAAAGATGTAGAAGGTGGTCAACGTGCCAGGCAGGCCCCGGTTGAGGAACACCTGCTTCTCCCTGTTGCCGGCAATCCGCACCCACGCGGCGAAGCTGAAGGTCGTGCGGCTGAGCCCGACAGCCTTGCCGGGGACGGCCCATGGCTGGGAACCATCGAAGGCGAGGCCGGTACTGGTCGGCTCCGCAGTGACTGATACGGCGAAGAGGCAGCAGGCAAAAGCGAGAATATGGCGGTTGGGCACGGTGGACCTCCGGGCAGGCCGATTGGTGAAGGGGGAAGCGAGGTGCGGATTTCGCACAGTCGCGCGGATGGAGCGTGGGACAGATGGAACCATAGGGTGTCGAAGGCCAAGAGGAAATGCGAGAACTGGCCGTTCTTCTGTCCGAATCTGCTATTCGCAGCAGTTCGAGTCGGCTGCCGTGCGGTTGGCACCCGGTTCGGCAGCCAACGGAAAGGCCCCGACCAAGGTGCTTTCGTCCTGGTCGGGGCCTGGGGATTGAATCGCGGGGTTCTACTCGGTGCCGGAGTAGTCCTTGCCGAAGAGCGTGGCATTCGCCTCTTTCCCAAGGCGGTCGTAGAACACCCCGATCGCCGTAGCGACCTTGATCTGCCGCAGACTGTACTCATGCTGCTTGCGGGTCACCTCGTCAAACCCATCTTCCTCGGGGAGTGTGCGGGAGTCGATCCGGACCACGACGTAGGCCCTCTCGCCCTCGACCGGGCCAAGCAGGTCGCCGGGCTTGGCTCTGGCCTTGTCGATCTCCTTCATGATTCCGTTGACCTGTGGGAGATCCATGAACTGGCGCATGGCACCGTAGTACGCCCTCTGGTCCCTGCTATTGTTCATGCTAGCCGCTTCCATGCGAGTGAACGGCTCGAAGGACTTCAATTTGGTCTTCTCGTCTTCGGGGGCGTCGTCGTCCTTGGCCGCAGCGTAGGCAGCGCGGAGAGCCTTGGCCTTGGCTTCGGCCACGGCCCGGGCGTTGTCAGTGCGAACCACGTTGCTGTAGCCGTCCATGACGATGTCCTTCTCCTTCACGGGATCGTACAGGCGTCCGGGGAAGATGCCAGTCAGCATCGCCACGAACCGATTGCCTCTGTCTTCCACAGGATCGGAGAACGGGGAGTGGAGCGCGAGACTGAGGACGCTGGTCCTCAGCGTATATCCGCCGCCAGAAACTCCTTTCATGGTATCCATCGGCCCGAACGGCTCCTTGACCTCGAGGATGTCGATCTCCTTCTCCGCCGCAATCTTCTTGAACGTCCGTTCGGCAAGGGCGGAGACGACTTTCTCCGCCGCGTTCTCAGGGAGTTGGGCCACGGATTTGTCGAAGGCCTCGACGAGGGCCTTGGACAGGGCCTGGGCCTGATCCTTGACCATGGTTTCGACTTGTTCCTTGACAAGTTTCTCGCGGATTTTCTTCCTGGCCTCCTCCTCAAATGGCACGCCTTTGCGCCGGTCGGTGAGCTTGAGAATGGCCAGCCCCTGCGAGGTCTCGACCACATCGCTCAGTTCGCCCACTGCCAAGGCCTCGATGGCCTCATCGAGCTCGCCCTGCGTGCCCTTCTTGGTGAAGCCCATGTCGCCGCCCTTGTCCTTGGTCCAGGTTTCGTCGGACTCGTCCTTGGCGATCTGTTCGAAGGATTCGCCGGCCTGGATGCGTGCCAGGATCCCGTCGGCTTTCTTGCGGGCTTCCGCCTTGGCCTCGTCATCGGCATCTCTTGGCACCCTGAGCAGAATCTTGCGCACGCGATCCTCCGCCCGCACCTTGTATTCGTCGGGGTTGTCGTCGAAGTAGGCCCTCACCAGTTCCTTGGTGACGGCTTCTGCGGCCTTGTCCTTGACGTCGCTCTCGAGGAACTGGGCGACCCAGGCCGTGCGCTGCTCGGGTTTGAAGCCGGGGGCCAGGTAGCGCTTGGCGAAGGTCTTGGCGTTCTCCCAGACTTCCGTCCGTGCAGCGGTGGTCTTGGCGTCGCTGTCTTCGAGCTGCTTGCCGGCGAAGGCCTGCTGGTCGAACGTCACCATTCCCTCCAGGTCAGCCGCGTGCGGGGAGGTCTTCTCCTTGAACAGGGCCATTGCCTTCTCGGCGACCACGGCCTCGACTACGGCGGCGCGGACCGGCTCCAGTTCCTCGGCCTTCCCGCCCGGGACAGTCTTCAGGAAGATGGGCAAATGGCAGGCCTTGTCCGCAACGAAGGGGAAGGCGGGAACGGGATTGGCGGCGCTTAGAAGCCTGGCCAGTTGGGGGAGTTGGCGCAGCTTGGGGAAATCCGGGAGAATCTTGGCACCGGCCAGGAACGGCTTGCTGTCCTTCGACTCGCCGCCGTGTTCCTTTTCCAGGTCGTCGGCGAGCTTGGCGAGGTCCGCCAGAGAGCCGTCTGCCGGACGCGCCTTGAGTGCGTCGCGCACGGCATTGGCGGTCGCCATGGCCTGCTTCCTGGGCTCTTCGGCCACCACCGTCTTGAGGACTCTTGCACGAGCCTGCTCGAAGGTCTGCCCCTTGAACAGCCGGGTCTTCTTGAGACTTTCAAAGCGTTCCTTCAACTTCTCCTCGGGGATGCTCTTTGCGTCCGGGGGCTTGGGGAGGGGGAAGGAAATCACGCGGACTACCTTGCTGGCGGGGAGGAGGAACTCCCCTTTGTGCGCGGCGAAGTGGGCCTGGAGATCGGCGTCGAGCGGGTCGCCATCCTTCCCCCTGCCGTTGATATCGACCTTCGCATAGGAGATGCCGAACTTCTCGTTGCTGCGGATGTAGTTGTCGTGCACCTCGGTCGGGCTGACGACGATGCCGTTGAGGGCGCGCTTCTCCACTCGCTCCACGACGATGCTGTCCCGCAATACGCGGTCGAAGTCAGCGCCGGTCATGCGTGCGCGGCTGAGTAGGTTCTCGCGGACCTTGTCGAGGGTGTCCTTGTCGAACACGCCATCCTTTCTTGAAGACGGGACGAGTCTTGACGTATTTGGCGAACTCCTCGTCGGAGACGGCATCGAGCTTCAGCTTGCGGGCCTCGTGCAACGCCTGCAGGCGACGGATGGTGGGCATGACGGCTTGCTCTCCCTCGCCCACTGACTGCCCCTTGCTGACGATGTTGGCCAGATCCGTCTCCCGGTAGGCGAGGCGGTACTCCTCGAGGGTGACCTTCTTGCCGAACATCACGCCGATCTCTCGTTTGCCGCGGTCGCCGGGCTGGCTACAGCCCTTCGGCCCCATGAAGATGACGAAGGACAGGCCGATCACGGCCACCAGCACCAGGTACACTCTCTTCCGGTGCTTGTCGGCGTGGTAATTGATGTGCTGAAACAGCATGAAGTGTAGCCTTTCGGTGAGTTCGCCGTCTTGGCGGGGAAAAACCGTACCATAGGGGATGGGGCGCGTTTGGCAAGATGAGGCCTGCCGTCTCAGTCCCCGACTTCGTTTCTTAGCTTCTGAAGAGCAGCAGCCAAGCCCTCGGGGGCGCGGAACACGCTGCTGCCTGCAACCAGGACATTCGTTCCTGCCGCCACGACCTGGCGGGCCGTGTCGGCATTGAGACCCCCGTCCACTTGGAGGTGCACGGGGCGCCCGATGGTGTCGAGGCGCTGCCGGATCTCCCGGATCTTGGCAATCTGGTCGGCCCGGAACGACTGGCCGCCGAATCCGGGTTCCACGGTCATGACCAGCACCATGTCTACTTCGGCCAGATAGGGGATGAGGGCCTCGGTGGGGGTCCCGGGCCGGAGGGTGATCCCGTTCGAACAGCCGGCGGCGCGGATCTCGCGCAGGATCGCATGGAGGTCGCCATTGCTCTCGACATGGATGGTGATGTGGTCGGCCCCGGCCGCCAGGAAGGACTCGATGTAGTCGCCGGGGTTGCTCAGCATCAGGTGCACGTCAAAGGGGGCGTCGGTCACGCCTCGGACAGCCTTCACCACCGGCGGCCCCATGGATAGGTTGGGCACGAAATGGCCGTCCATGATGTCCACGTGGATCATGTCCGCGCCAGCTTCGACCACGGCGGCGATTTCCTCGCCAAGGCGGGTGAAGTCCGCCGCCAGAATACTGGGGGCGGTAAGCAGATCCCCAGGGCTGAACTGGGTCAGGGGATGCCGTGCCATGGGCTTCTCTCCAGAGACGCGAAAACGGACACGTCCGGTGGTGGGGCCGTGTCCGCTCTCGAAATCGTTGCAAAAGGCAATGTCGCCGTGGGCGGCAACTAGGCCTTGGCCACGCGATTCGAACGGATGCAGGCCGCGCAGACCTTCATCTGCTTGGTCCCGCCATTGGCCAGCACTCGGACTTTCTGGATGTTGGCGCTAAAGGTACGCTTGACGTTCTTCACCACGTGCGTGCCGATACCGCCCTTCTTGATCGCGAGACCACGCCGGGTGATACTACCACCGACGGTCCTGCCCTTGCCACAAATATCGCAAATCTTACTCATCTGGTCACCTCGCGCCGTGTCTGCTCGGGTTCCTCGAATTCATAGTGCATGCTGCGTGGTGGGTTGGCCGGGATTTGAACCCGGGACCCACGGCTTAAAAGGCCGTTGCTCTACCGACTGAGCTACCAACCCGCAAGCATTTTCCGCAAAGGAACGGGAAATATACGGGCGCAACAGCCCAAAGGCAACTGGCAACGGATGGAAAATGGGGGTGGAGCTGGTCTGGCCTCGGCTGCGAGAGGCGGGTAGGTTATGGGCGCAGGCCGGCGGGTGCCGGGCCCGGCCCTTCTCCTTCCGTATCTGGGAGCTGTCATGACAAGATCCCGTCGCTCGCCCGACCTCTCCGGTCTGAACCCGCAACAACGGCAGGGAGTGCTGGCCACGACCGGCCCCGTACTGCTCCTGGCAGGCGCGGGGACTGGGAAGACGCGGGTAGTGACCCACCGCATTGCCCACCTGATCGCGACGGGGGTGGAACCGGCCCGCATCCTGGCGGTGACCTTCACCAACAAGGCCTCGCGGGAGATGCGCGAACGCGTGGCAGCCCTGCTGGGGAGGCTTGAGGCCGAGGCGGTGACGATCGGCACCTTCCACTCGTTCTGCCTGCGGATTCTCCGGCGGCACATCCATCTGCTCGGCTACAGTCACAGCTTCGCGATCTGCGGCGAGGGGTACCAGAAGGGGCTGATCCGGACCGTGATGACGGAGCTGGGCCTGATTGGCGAGGGGCGCGACCCCGGAATGTGGCTGGGATTGATCAGCAAGGCGAAGTCCGCGTTGCACGGTCCCGATGACGTGCGCGAGTATTCTTGGCCCTTCGCTGCCGAGCTGGCGGAGGCCTACGAGATGTACCAACGACGCCTGCAACAGATGGACCAGGTGGACTTCGACGACCTGCTGGTGCTGGTGCTTCGGCTCTGGCAGAAGTACCCCGACGTGCTGGCCAAGCACCGCGACCAGTACCAGTATCTGATGGTAGACGAGTACCAGGACACCAACTCGGTGCAGTTCCAGTTGGTGGGCACCCTCGCCGGCGAACGCGCCAATCTCTGCGTGGTGGGAGATGATGACCAGTCCATCTACGGTTGGCGCGGGGCGGACGTGGGGAACATCCTGGAGTTCGACCGGCAGTTCCCCGGCGCGACCGTGATTCGGCTCGAGCAGAACTATCGCTCCACCGCCACCATCCTGGATGCGGCCAACGCGGTGATCGCCAACAACAGCGAGCGCCACGCCAAGCGCCTTTGGTCGGAACAGGATCGGGGCGACGAGATCCTCTGCGTGCGGGCCGACGACGAGCAGGACGAGGCTACGTTCGTGGCCGATTTACTGGAGGATCGCGCCTCGCACGGGCGGTTTTCCCATGGCGAAATGGCCGTTCTCTTTCGCTCCAACCACCAGTCCCGGGCGCTGGAGAACGCCTTGCGCCAAGCCCGGATTCCCTACACGCTGGTCGGCTCGAACTCCTTCTACCAGCGGAAGGAAATCCTGGATGCGGTGAGCCTGCTGCAGACCGCCAACAACCCCCGCGACGACCACAGCCTCCTGCGTATCCTGAACGTCCCCCCGCGCGGCATCGGGGACAAGTCCATCGAGCGTCTGCGAGACATGGGGAAGCTGGTCGGACAGCCCCTGCAGTCGTTGCTGGGCCACGACCAGTTCCTGCAGCGTCTGAGTGGTGCTGGCGCCAGTGCGGCCCAGGCTTTCGACCGGCAGTTGCACGCGGCGCGCAAGCAGTTCTCTGAGCCGGGCGGACTCTCGGTCAAGGTGGAGCGGTACCTCAACGATATTGGCTACATGGATGGCCTCGGCCGCATGTACAAGCCGCGCGAGGACGCCCTGAAGCGGCGGGACAATGTGCTGGAGTTCATCACCGCCGTGGCGGAATTCGAGCGGCACGCGGGACCGAAGAGCCTGCTGCCCGAGTTCCTCGAGGCGTTTGCTCTGCTGGATGCGCAGGACAAGGAGGACAAAGGCGGGGAAGGGGAGGAATCGGTGACCCTGATGACGGTGCATGCCTCGAAGGGGCTGGAGTTTCCGTTGGTCATGGTGGTTGGCCTGGAGCGGGGGCTCTTTCCGCATCGGATGGCGCTTGAGGAAGGCGGCATCGAGGAGGAGCGTCGGCTCTTCTATGTGGCGATGACCCGGGCCCAGAGCGAACTGGTGCTGACCCATGTGGAGAAGCGCCGCACGCGCGGGCAAGTGACCCGGCAACGGCCGTCTCCCTTCCTGGACGAGGTCCCGGACGAACTGGCCCGGACGTGCACGCCAGGCACGGCTCTGAAGCCCGCTTCGAAGGAAGCCGCCGCCGGGTACTTGGCCGAGATGATGGCCATGTTCAAGACCGACGAGGACGCATAGGGCTAGCCTGGTCCATTCACGCGACAGAGCGCGCGAATGACCCAGGTTTTAGCTTCCGGCGCTGGCCAGGGCTAGGTGCCAGGCCCAGGCCACGACTGCCACCGGAACGACGCAGAGCAGGAGCTGCCAGGCGTCGTTGGGACGGCGGCGCGGCAGCACGCCAACGACGAGGCCGAGAACCAGGCCGGCGGCAAAGCCGAGGCCGTGTCCAGCCACATCGCTGCCGCGGCTCGTGCCGAGAAAGCTGAGCGCCCCAAGGGCCGCAAACAGGGGCAGCCAGCTGCGCGCCCACACTGTCCTCGGGCGGCCCTCGTGCTGCCAGATCGAGACAAAGCGGAGCGCCGCCAGAATCGCGAGAAACGCAAATACCGAGGTGGAGGCACCAAGGCTGCGGCGGCCGGGTTGGGCGAGCCAGGCCTCCAGCGCGTTGCCGCCGATTCCCCCCGCGAAGCCCAGAGCCCAGCCCAAACCCGGTCCGAGCTGTTGGCTGGTCGCGATGCCCAGCGCGATCAGGGCGGCACTGTTGGCTGCCACGTGTGCCATGTCCGCGTGCAGGGTCAGGGCCGTGATCACGCGCCACCACTCGCCCTCGAATACGCGCCCCACGTCCAGAACTCCATTGGTGAAGAACTCACCGGCGTTGGTTGCCGGCCCCGTGACCAGATGGAACGCGAAGAGGAGAAGCGCGAGGAACAGGCTCCAGATCACGGCCCCCGGCGCGATGTCTTCGGCTGGGGGAACGGGAGGGGGCGGCCAGCCATCGTTGACCCGTTCATAGGTCCGCAGCTCCGCCAGGGCCCGGGCGAGCCGCTCAGGGGGCACGCGGATCACCGCCCCTGCGGCATCCTCCAGGGATTCGCACGGGATTCCCGCCGACTGGAGCGCCGCCAGCCAGGGCGGAACACGCTCCGGCACAGCAGAGATGGGGACCCAGTCGTCGTCGTCCGGGAGCACTGGGGAATGGGGTTGGGGGTCATGCACTCAGGGTGTCCTCGTGGCTGGGGGAGACGACAGCAACATACCCCTTTGTACCCATCATCCAGGCACCCCCATCGAAAAAATGGCCAGGCCATTCTTGTGAAGCGCAACAGTCACTGTAAGTTACGCTTCTTTTCAGCGACGTCTCGGACGTTGCGTATCTTCTCACTCAACAGCAGTCCCCACGGAGGCATATGAAGATGACGAAGCGCGACCTGGTTATCAAAATCGCCAAAACGACTAAGCTCAAGCAGAGCGATGTCATGCAGGTCGTTCAGAAGACCCTGGACATCATCACCGAGGAGCTTTCCGAGGGCAACGGAATCGAGTTCCGCAACTTCGGCGTGTTCGAGATCATGGTCCGCAAGCCTCGCATCGGTCGCAATCCGAACGAGCCCGAGCAGACCGTCGAAATCCCCGAACGCGTGGTCGTCAAGTTCAAGCCTGGCAAGATCATGCGCGAACGGGTGTTGAAGCTCGACCCGGACAACGTCGAAGTAGCTGACTAGCTCGCATGGTGCGATCCTGCCGCCGACCGTGCTTCCGCCAACTGCGGTTGCACTGGGCGGTGGCATAGAAACGCACGACACCACGGGGAAGCAGGCCAACTAGGCCGCTTCCCCGTTTCATTCTCGGAGGAACCCGAATCATGGCAAGCAGTACCGAACCCCTTCCCGGCACGTCGGATCTGTGGGAGCCGGAGGTCAGTGACTGGCGCGTCCTCGAAGACGCAGCCCGCCGCGTCTTCGGTGCCTATGGCTATGGCGAGTTGCGCCCCCCGATCTTCGAACGGACCGACGTGTTCGTGCGCAGCATCGGCACCGAGACCGAGGTGGTCCAGAAGGAGATGTACACCTTCGAGGATCGCGGCGGCCGCAGCCTGACGTTGCGCCCCGAAGGCACGGCGGGCGTGATCCGCGCCGTGGCCAACCGGGGCATCGGGCAGGGCGAGGAGAAGCGCGTCTTCTACATGGGCCCCATGTTCCGGGGGGAGCGCCCCGCCGCCGGGCGTCGGCGCCAGTTCCACCAGATCGGGGCCGAGGCCGTGGGTCCGCTCGATCCGGTGCTCGACGCCGAGTGCATCGCCATGTTCGTGCAGTTTCTCGACGAGGTCGGGGTGACCGGCAGCCGCGTGCAGCTCAACACCCGCGGCCTGGGGCAGGACCGCGCCCAAGTCAGTGCCGCCTTGCGTGAGTTCTTCTCCCCGCGCATCGGCGAGATGTGCGAGGATTGCCAACGGCGGCTGGACACCAATGTCTGGCGCATGCTCGACTGCAAGAACGAGGCCTGCCAGACGATCGTGATCGACGCCCCCAAGATGATCGACCTCGTCTGCGACGAGAGCCGCGAGTTCTTCTCGCGGGTCTGCGGGACGTTGGACGGTCTCGGGGTGGACTACGAGCTTGCCCCTCGGCTGGTGCGCGGGCTCGACTACTACATCCACACCGTGTTCGAAGTGACCCACAGCGGGCTCGGCGCGCAGGATGCGTTGGCTGGCGGCGGTCGCTACACCATCGTGCCTCCGGGCGGCAAGAAGCCCCTGGCTGGCGTTGGTTTCGCCGCCGGCATGGAACGGTTGCTGATGGCCCGGGCAAGTCTTGGGCTGGAGACCACGGAGGGTACCGAGGCGGACGTCTATGTCGTCAGCCTCGGTGCTGATGCGGTGACCCCGGGTCTCGCTCTGGCCCAGTGCCTCCGGCAAAGTGGATTGGACCTGCGCGTGCGGGCCGAAACGGCCGGGCGCAGCATGAAGGCCCAGATGCGCACGGCCAACCGGCTCGGCGCTCGCCTGGTCCTGATCCAGGGCGAGAACGAACTGGCCGAAGGCGTGGTCCTCTGCAAGAGCATGGCCAGCTCCGACCAGGTTTCCGTGCCCCGCGACGGCGTCGTCGCCTGGCTCCGCGAGAACTCCTAACCTCACAGACGAGGTGATTTGCGATGGCAACCACACCGCAACGTACCCATACCTGCAATGAACTGAACCGCGCCGCCGTCGGCCAGACTGTCCGGCTTTCGGGCTGGGTGAACAGCTGCCGCGATCTCGGGGGCCTGGTCTTCATCGACCTCCGCGACCGCGAAGGCGTGACCCAGCTCTTCATCGACCCCACTGCCAAGCCCGAACTGATGGATGACGTGCGGCGCATCCGCGAAGAGTTCGTGATCGGCATCGTGGGCCAGGTCCAGGGCCGTCCCGAGAACATGGTGAACCAGGACCGCGCCACCGGCGAGATCGAGGTGGAGGTGCAGAGCCTGACCATCCTCAATTCCGCCCGCCCCATGCCCTTCAATCTCGACGACCCCGCCGTGAGCGAGGATCTGCGGCTCAAGTACCGCTATCTCGACATGCGGCGCTCGGGCCTGGTCGACAACCTGCGCCTGCGCCATCGCTTGACCAAGATCGTGCGCGACGCGTTGGACGGTCAGGACTTCGTCGAAGTCGAGACCCCGATTCTCAGCAAGAGCACCCCCGAGGGCGCCCGCGACTACTTGGTGCCCAGCCGGGTTCACCCCGGTAGTTTCTACGCCTTGCCCCAGGCCCCGCAGCAGTACAAGCAGTTGCTCATGGTGGGCGGCCTGGAGAAGTACTTCCAGATTGCCCGTTGTTTCCGCGACGAGGATCTCCGCGCCGACCGGCAACCGGAGTTCACCCAGATCGACCTGGAAATGAGCTTCGTGGACGTGGATGACATCATCGCCGTGGTCGAGGACATGCTCGCCTCGGTGATGAAGGGCATCCCGGGTCTCGACGTGCAGCTGCCCTTCCCCCGTCTCACCCATGCCGAAGCCATGGACCGCTTCGGCTCCGACAAGCCCGATATGCGGTTCGCCATGGAACTGGTCGATCTGGGCGAGTGTGTGGCGACGAGCGATTTCCGCGTCTTCTCGAGCACCTTGGCCGCAGGCGGCATTGTCAAGGCGATCTGCGCCAAGGGCCAAGCCATCGCCTCCCGCAAGAAGATCGACGCCTGGACCGAGGTCGCCAAGATCTTCGGGGCCAAGGGCCTGGCCTGGATGAAGCTGACCGACGAGGGATTGACCGGCGGCATCAGCAAGTTCCTCACCGAAGAGGAGAAGGCTGCGGTCATCGCCAAACTTGGGGCCGAAGCCGGGGACATCATCCTGATCGTCGCCGACAAGCCCCGGGTGGTCAACGACGCTCTCGGCCGCCTGCGCTTGGATATCGCCAACGAAGCCGACCTGATTCCGGCCGGCGTCTTCAATTTCCTTTGGGTCGTGGATTTCCCGCTGCTCGACTACGATGAGGAAGAGGACCGCTATGTGGCCGTACACCATCCCTTCACGCGGCCTCGCGATGAGGATATGGACAAGCTGGCGACCGATCCTGGTGCCGTCCGGGCCAAGGCTTACGACATCGTCATGAACGGCGTCGAACTGGGTGGTGGTAGCATCCGTATCCACGAACCCGAACTCCAGGAGAGGATGTTCGCCGCCTTGGGGATCGATGCCGAGGAGGCGCAACTGCGCTTCGGCCATCTCCTCGAAGCCCTCGCCTTGGGCGCGCCTCCGCATGGCGGCGTGGCTCTCGGTCTGGATCGCTTCGCCATGCTCCTGGCGGGTGCCCCCTCCATTCGCGATGTCATCGCCTTCCCCAAGACCACCAAGGCCTCCTGTCTGATGACCGATTCCCCCAGCACGGTGGATCAGGAACAGCTCGATGAGCTGGCCATCGCCAGCACTGCCAGTGCCGAGGAAGAGGCCGACACCGAGTAGTCTGCCCCACTCTCACCAACCACGGCGTCCGGTCCTCACGACCGGGCGCCGTTCTCGTTCCTGGGGGGACCGTTGTGCCGAAGGGACAAAGGGGACGCAAGGGACCCAAGGGACATGGATTCGTTTCGGAGTGCGAGGCGAAGTGGCCGGGAGCGCCGGCTTCCAGCCGGCATCTTCTCCTTTTCGTTGTGCGCTTGTATGGAAAGTCGGCGAGAGGGGGAGGGGAGTGCCGGCTGGAAGCCAGCGC
>JABGQJ010000082.1:0-335 GCA_018648945.1 Victivallales bacterium | reverse complement strand
GAGTGCCCAACCCTTTCTTCGTGGCCGGGAGCGCCGGCTTCCAGCCGGCATCTTCTCCCGCCTACGGTGGAGCGCCGGGCCTGCGGAGCCGAACTGGTGTATTGTGGCAGGGGCGGTGCTCAGTGTGGTGCTTCGAACGGGCAGCCCCATCAGTGGCGACAGAAGGAGGGATTCAGCATGAGCGAGTTGCAGGCAGGCGTGGCTGCGGTCAATATCACTCCGCCGGTCGGGGGATATCAGGCAGGCTTCGGGCAGCGGGAACCCACGACGGGCATTCACGACGATCTGCATGCGAAGGCGCTGGTTCTGAAACGGAATGGCGTGGCGACTGCCAT
>JABGQJ010000819.1 GCA_018648945.1 Victivallales bacterium | reverse complement strand
GCAGTCGCCCGAACGGCGGCAAGCCTGCCGTACAAAGCCCGGACCGTGAATCTGGCGGTATTCGGTGCTGACGCCGCCCTGCCCCCGCTGCCGGAGCTCGTGCGCGTGCTGGTGCCCGGTGGCTGGGTCTGTATCGCTGACGCGGCTGTTGCGCCGCCGGCCGCTGCGACGGACGCTGCAGGGCTGCAGCGCCGGACGACACCGGATGGCGCGCTGCTCCTGCGCAAGCCGGCACTTGAGCCAGGCTCCTGGACGCACCACCTAGGAGACGATGCGAACTCCGCAACGTCCGGGGACAGCAGCGCCGGACCGATCACGGCGCTGCAGTGGCAGGCACCGCCACAACACACGCGCCACCACGACCACAAGGGATCTTGCAGCGTCCAGAACATGGTCAGTTGCGGCCAGCGCATCTATGCGATCGCCGACTACGGGGCCCAACACTCGATTTTCCTGCCGGCCCGGTACCAACTTGTGGTCCGGGACGCGTTCAACGGGACACTGGCCTGGACGCGACCACTGGAAATGTCGAACCCCTTGGCATCGCTTCGCGGGGCGGGCTATGCGCCCAAGACGTTGGCGGTCGCTGGCGGTCGCGTGTACCTACCCCTGCCGCCGAGAGGCCCGCTGCATGCACTGGACGCAGAAACCGGGAAGACCGTCGGGACGTTCCCGGCTCTGACACGCCTGGAGCAGTTCATCGTCCATGGCGATATGGTCGTCGGGGTCAGTGCCGAACGGGGCGCCCGCGCCGACAAGAAACTGGTCGCCTGCGACGTCGGTACCGGGGACCTGCGGTGGCAAGTCGCGGAGCCCGTGGCGGGGGACGTTTCCTTCCTGACGTTGGCAACTGACGGCAAGCGGGTGGTGATGCAGAACAGCCGGGCCGTGATCTGCCTCGACGCCAAGGATGGCTCTCTGGTCTGGCAACACGCCGTCAGGCAGGACAAGTACAAGGCACTCACCAGCGGCAACGTGATCCTGGAGCGGGATGTGGTGCTGTGCACCGTGCTCGCGGGCGGGAAATACGAGCTCCGTGCATTGCGTCTAGCCGATGGCACCCAACTCTGGTCGGAAACCGCCGCGGCCGGGTGGGACCCCTACGTCGATGTCTTTTGTATCGGCGACACGGTCTGGGTCGGGCAGCAACCCAAGCGCGGCTCGCCCGCCGCCCGACACCCCCGTGGGCGACAGGATTTCACGCGCGGCTTCGACCTCCACACCGGCAAGGTCGTGCAGGAACTGGACACCAGCCGCGCCTTCATCGACCGTCCGCACCATCACCGCTGCCACCGCAACAAGGCCACGCAACGCTACCTGGTCTCGGGTCGGCACGGTATCGACCTCATCCCCACCGATGGCAGCCGCATTTTGCTCCACGACTGGATACGAGGCGGCTGCGTCTACGGTGTCATGCCAGCCAATGACCTGCTCTACGTGCCGCCGCATCCCTGTCGCTGCTACACCGGGAACTTGCTCTCCGGAGTGATGGCCGTCGCCCAGGCGCCCCTGCGCGATCTGGTCAAGGACAATCCGGGCCGAACCGAAACCGTGGAGGCGACGCCACTGTCAGGCGCAGCACCCGCAGCCGGCGACTGGCCGATGTTGCGCCACGACCCAGCCCGGAGCGGCAGCACCTCGTCGAGCGTCGATCCCAACGGTATCGGGGAGCTCTGGCGGGCGGATGCGGGCGGCATGCCGGCGCAGGCGGTTTGCGTTGGAGGCGTTCTGATCGCCGCCGCTACGCAGGCTGGCGAGGTGACGGCCCGAAGCGCGACCACCGGCAAGCTCCTCTGGCAGTACACCGCCTCGTCGCGGATCGACTCCCCACCGACCATCGCCCGTGGCCGGGTGGTGTTCGGCTGCGCCGACGGCAGTGTCACCTGCCTCAACCTCAGTGACGGCAGGCTGCTCTGGCGCTACCAGACCCGGCACAACCCCGAGTACATGGTCGTGAACGACGTCCTTGAGTCCACCTGGCCAGTGCACGGTTCCGTGCTCGTGCAGGACGACTCGGTCTACACCATGAGTGGCCGGTCGGAGCACCTCGACGGCGGGTTGTGCCTGCACCGACTCGACCTGGCCACGGGCCGGAGTCTCCAGGAAGTGCCGCTCAGCCGCGTGCCGGGCGAGCCGGGCGTGGGCATGTCGGTGGGGGTGCTGGTTGCGGACAACGGCATGCTCTACAACGGCATCCACAGCTTCGAGCTGGATGCTGGACGAGTCGTGCCCCTGGAACCCGTGCAGTGGCCAGGCATGTGCTCGCCCAGGGGCGAAGCCGTCACGGCGGGCGGACGGCATCTGGTGTTCCCGAGGGACATGCTGGACGGAGATTGGTTCCACCGGACGTCGCAGTGGGCCTATGGGCGGGCGATCGAGGTGGGCAGCATCCAGACGGCAGGACGCCGCCTCCCGTGCGGACAGATTCTCTGCGTCGATGGCGACAAGGTCTACGGCTACGGGCGCAAGCCGGGGTACTTCATGTGGACCTCTGCGCTCGAGTATCGCCTGTTCTCGGCCGCGGCCGACGGCAGCAAGACGAAGCTCAAGCTCACCAAGCCCCAAGACCCGAGGGGCTGGCTCCGCGCTCCGCAGACCACCTTCCGGACACACTGGTCCGCAGAGTCCCCGATCCACGCTCGGGCCATGGTCAAGACGCCCGATCACCTGATCGTTGCCGGTCCGGTCAACCCGCTTCTAGAAGGACCAGTGGAACAGTTCCCGAAGAAGTCGCGCTACACACGGGAGCAGGCAAAGACGGCGCAGGAAGCCTGGGACGGCAAGCACGGCATCAAGCTGCTGTTCGTTGACGCGGATACCGGCACCGTCGAACGCTCGCTAGATCTGGATGCGCTGCCGGTGTTTGACGGCATGTCGGTTGCGGACGGCAGAATCTACCTCGCCTGCCGGGATGGAACGCTGCGCTGCTTCGCGGCTGGCAACAACACAGGACCGGTTAGACGGACAGATTGACGAACCCTCAGCTCTGGAGCACGGCAGATGAACATCATTCGGACGCTCTTCATTCTCGGCATGGTTGGCATGCTTCTCACCGGATGCCAGGGGCTGGCGACCGACCCGGGCGCTGGCGGCCAGGCGCGCATCACAGTTCGGCAAGGCATGTTCGCGAACGCTCGGACCGGCGCCCCGTTCACGCCTTTCGGTGTCAATTACTGTGTCGTCGGCGAGTTCAAGACTGGCAAACGCGGACATGCCACGTTCTCACCCAGTCACTACGATCGCGAGTTCGTTAGCACCATGATGCAGGACCTACAGAACTGGGGCTGTAACACCGTCCGCGTCTTCCATGCCTACGTTGCGGCCGAGGACGGGATCATCAAGAGCCGCGACGCCACCGAACTCTCCCCCGACTACGTGGCCAACTTCCTGGACTTCC
>JABGQJ010000818.1 GCA_018648945.1 Victivallales bacterium | reverse complement strand
GTTCTGCTTCCGGCTATGGGCATGCGATAGCCTGAACAATCCACGCGCGGCAGGCCGTCGGGCTCACCCGATACCGGTTGACATGGTCTGCCTGTCCGCTACAGTGCATTCCCGTTTGGCGTGTATGTGGATTGCCACCCAATTTCAGGATGTTGCAGATGGTCCAGACCCTTAGTTACGAACAGATCGTGTGTGCCTTGCTCGAAGGTCCCCCTCTGGTGATGTTGGACGCGTTGGAGATCGATCCGACAGCGGGAACTGCAAACGGCGCCAAGGCCGTTTCCATGGGCGAGCCTTTCTTCCAGGGGCATTTCCCGGGCACGCCGATCATGCCTGGCGTTCTGCAGGTTGGTGCGATGGTACAGGCCGCATCCCTGCTGGCCAGCGAAGGCGGGCCCGTAACCATGCGCCTCGTCTCGCTTGAGCGTACGAAATTCCGCAAGCCCGTGAGCCCCGGAGATGTGGTGCAGATCGAGGTGAAGGCTACGGGGACCGAGGACTCGGGGGCTTTGGGCTTCGAGGGGAAGACGTTGCTCGACGGTGCCACGGCCTGTTCGGCCCGCTTCTCGTTGGCCGACCATGCAGTTTGCGAGCCCCCGGCCTGCGTGATGCCGGAAGGTGACGTCCGCGAGCACGTGGATACGCTTGGGGTCATGAAGATCATCCCCCATCGCTTCCCCTTCCTCCTGCTGGACGGGACCAACCGCTACGATGGTGTTGCGGTCGGCTACAAGAACATCTCGGGTGGCGACGCCCTGCTGGTGGGTGCCAAGCATGGCTCGTTCTTCGAGTACCTGCAAGTGGAGGCCGCTGCTCAGGCTGCCTGTGTGGAGGCGCTTTCGCTTCCTGAAGCACAGGGCAAGCTGGGCTTCTTCATGTCTATCGACAAGGCGGAGTTCTTCCGTCAAGTCGGGCCGGGCGACCGCTTGGAGATACTGGTTGATTTCATCCTGCGGGGTCGCTTTGGCAGCGGCGAGGCAACTGGCCAGGTAGCTGGCAAGACCGTCTGCCACGCCACCATGAAATTTGTCCTTGTGCCCCGCCCGCCAATCGAAGTCTAGTGCTGGCCGGTCACGCCGTGTCACGGGACGCGGCATTGCCATACGGAAATCCACCATGATCGATATTCGCATTCTTCGCAACGACCCCGAGATGGTCAAGGCCAACTGCGCCCGGCGCGGTTGCACCGTGGACATCGACGCCCTCCACGCCCAGGATCAGGAGCATCTGGCTCTGGTCAAGGAGGTGGAGGCCATGCGCGCCGAGCGCAACACCCTCAGTAAGCAGTGCCGCGAGAACCCCGCCGCCCGCGAGCAAGTGAAGGAACTCAAGGTGGTGATGGCCGAGAAGGAAGCCGCCATGGCTGAGCTCAAGGCCAAGATTGATGAGGGGCTTACGTGGCTGCCCAACTTCCTGGCCGACGATGTGCCGGACGGTCACGGCGACGAGGACAACGAAGAACTCCGTTGCGAGGGCACCAAGCCCGAGTTCGGTTTCAAGCCCCTCGACCACCAGGCCCTGGGCGACAAGCTCGGCATCATCGACACCGCGCGCGGCGCCAAGGTCGCCCAGTCGGGCTTCTACTATTGGGTTGGCAAGGGCGCTCAGCTCACCAATGCCATGTTCTTCTGGGCGCAGCAGGAGCTGGTTAAGCGTGGCTTCACGCTGTTCACCACGCCTTGCGCGGCCAAAGGGCACACCCTTTTTGGCACGGGCTATCTGCCCTTCTTCGCCGACCAGACCTACAATCTGGCCGACGAGGACTTGGCGCTGATCGGCACCTCGGAGCAGACGCTGGTCGGCTACCACGCTGACGAGACGCTGGACGAGGCCACGCTGCCGCGCTGCTACACCGCCTTCAGCCCCTGCTTCCGCACCGAGGCGGGCAGCTACGGCAAGGCCTCGCGCGGCATCTTCCGCGTGCACCAGTTCCAGAAGGTCGAGCAGATTGTCTTCTGCCTGCCCGAGGACTCCCCCAAGTACCACGACATGTGCCTGGAGAATGAAGAGGCACTGCTGCAGGGCCTGGGTATTCCCTACCGGGTGGTCAATGTCTGCGTGGGTGACATGGGCGCTCCGGGCTACAAGAAGTACGACATCGAGGCGTGGTACCCCGGCTATGGCGGTTATCGCGAGGTGACCTCGAACACAAACCTGACCGATTTCCAAACCCGTCGTCTGAACATCCGCTACAAGGGTGCCTCGGGCAAGGGGTTCACGCATACCATCTCCGCCACCGGCGTGACTGATCGCGTGGTCTGCGCCATCATGGAGAATTTCCAGCAGGAAGATGGCACGATCGTCGTGCCCGACGTCCTGCGGCCCCTTACTGGCTTCGATACTATCGAGCCCGGCGAGTAGGGCATCCATCCCCGCTTCCGACTGACATAAGGTGAGGCCGATGACAACAAAGCGCACGGATCTGTCCCGACGGAACTTCGTGGGTACCTCTCTCGCGGCCGGGGCCGGCTTCTTCGTGGTCTCCCGCGATGTGCTCGGCGGTCGGGGCTATACGGCACCCAACGACCGGATCAACCACGCCATCATCGGTTGTGGGGGCATGGGCAACGGTCACATTGGCTATGTGTTGCGCGACAAGGGCGCGAAGTTGGTGGCCGTGTGCGACGTGGATGCGAAGCGTCTGGCCAGCGCCAAGGGACGTGGCGGCGCGGACTGCACGGGCTACAACGACTTCCGTGAGATGCTGGCCCGAGGGGACATCGACTGCTGTCATGTGGTTACCCCGCCCCATTGGCACGCTCTCCAGAACATTGCCGCGCTTGACGCTGGCTGCGATGTCTGGGCGGAGAAGCCCATGACGCGCACCATCGACGAGGGGCAGTACATCATCGACGCTGTGCGGCGTAACGGACGCATGTTCCGGTTGAATACTTGGTTCCGTCTCTACAGTGGCTTCTACGGCTTGGGGGCCACCGTCAAACCCCTGAAGAAGCTGGTGATGAGCGGTGCTCTGGGCTGGCCGCTGACGGTGCGGGTGAGCGCTCACACCGGCTTTGGCTGGAAGACCCGCGGCTGGTCCGGCAAGGTCAATGTGCCGCCAGAACCCGTGCCGAAGGAACTGGACTACAATCTCTGGCTCGGGCCCGCCCCTGCCAAACCTTACTTCCGGCATCGCACTCACGGTTCCTTCCGGGGCTATTGGGACTACGATGGCGGCGGTCTGGGCGACATGGGGCAGCATTACCTCGACCCTGTGCAGTACATGCTGGACAAGGACCACACCAGTCCAATCTCGGTCGAGGCCTACGCGCCATGGCCCCCCCACGACGATGCGGTTGGCCTGTGGGGACGGGTGGAGATGAAGTATGCCGATGGCTGCAAGATCATCCTCGAGTCCTGCGAATGGGGCGAGGAAGAAACCAAGGGCAAGCCCTACA
>JABGQJ010000817.1 GCA_018648945.1 Victivallales bacterium | reverse complement strand
GGTCATGTTGGGCAGGGTCTTGAGGAGTTTCGGGAGGGTCCCGGGATCGACCAGCGCGACGACGGTGCGAAGCTCGTACAGAGCATCCAGGCCGGTGTCTTGCAGGAGCTTGCCGGCCACGCCGGGATCGGCAATGCCGCTAGCCTCGACGACCAGCCCATCGATCGTCCCGAACCGTTCGGGGACGGCCTTCATCTGGGTGATGAAGTCGTGGACCACGCAGCGACAGAAAATGCTGCCGCCGGGGACCCGGACCACGTCCTCCGCCACCTCTGCCACCACCGCCCCGTCCACGTCGAGCGGGGAGAACTCGTTGACCAGGAAAACCAGATGGCGCGTGCATTCGCGTTGGGCCACCCCCCTGAGGAAGGAGGTCTTGCCGCTGCCCAGGAACCCGGTTGCGAGAACCAGCGGAATCACTTCTTGCGCTCCCCGGCAACCTTCACCGCGTGCTCCAGGGCGTCGTCGTCCGGGATCAGCGACGAGAAGACTGGCTTGCCGTCGATGCAGATGGTCGGGATCGCGGTCGCCCCGAGCTTGGTCATGTAGCCGAGGCCGTCGCGGTTCTTGATCTTGTGTTCGCGCACGACGACGCGGGTCCCGTCCACGGCGGCGCGCTGGGCGGCCGCGAGCATGTACTGGCAAGGGGGGCAGGTGGCCGAGTCGAGGGTGATCACGTCAAGGTAGACTTGCTTGTGTTCCCGGTAGTCGGGGACCATGATGTCGGCGTAGTCGTCCAGAGCGCCGGCAGCCGCCGCTTGGCGCGCGACTTCCTGCTTGTAGGGGTCGTGGACCACCTCGGCCACGGCCTGCAGGTTCTCGGGCGGGACGCCCCAGGGGAGGTCGCAGCCGGGAGCAAGGACGAAACCCTCGGTGCCGCAGGCATCCAGGCAGCGCACCGCATCCCGGGCCGCGTCGCTGGCATCGCCGAGAAGCAGGACCGTCGTGAGTTGCAGGTTGCCGCCCACGGACTTGCCGTTGGCGCGGGCCCGCGTGGCCAGCTCGCCGAGATCGATATTCTCGTCCACGCAGACGTTGTGGCAGTGCGTCTGACACATGACATCCAGGTTGCGGGTGGCATCGCCACAGACGAAGAGGGAGGCAAAGGCCTGCCGTTCGCGGACGTGATCGAAGATGGCGTTCACGTAGGGGGTCGCGAACTCTGCGAAATGCTCGGGGGAGATCTGGCTGGTCATGGGGTCCACCACGGCGATGACGTCGGCACCGTGATCGAGGTAGAAGTCGGCGGTCTTGATGGCCACGTCCCGGCAGTAGGCGAGGAGTTCCCCCACCTTCTCCGGCTGGTCGTACATCTCGAGGAAGATGGTGTTGCCGAGGAGGTGCAGCGCGAGGGTGAAGGGGCCAGTGATGAGGCCATAGAGGGCGACCGTGTCCCCATGCTTCTCGCGCACTCGGTCCAGGGCCTCGCCGATGATCGGGAAGCGCCCGTTGTCGGTGCTGTATTCCGGCAGATCCGCGAGGGTGAGGCCCATTTCCAGAGGGTGCGTAAGCACCGAGGGCGGGCCCTCCTTGCTCCATTTCAGTTCGCAGCCGAGGATCTCCGCCTCGACCTGCACATCGAAGATCACCGGCAGGCCGTCGGGCCGGTACAGCTCGATCGCCCGCTCCAGCCCGGCCACGATCCAGTCGGCCGACTTCAGGTACTCCTCGGCCGTGATACCAAGCAGCTCGCCGCCATGGGCGCCTACGAACGGCACCCATGCCGCACGGGAAGTCGTCTGGCCGGCAAGAGCATCGAAGAGAAGGCGTTTGTTGCTCATCGTCTGCGTCCCAGGTTCGGGGAAATGCGAAGACACGTTCCTGCTTACAACTCAAGTATAGGGGAAGGGACGGCTTCATTATTGAACAGGATGGCATATATTTTGTACGGTCTGACACAATACACCAGTAGAGGTCCGCATGGCTCTGGGCTCCCGGCAGAAGGCGAAGGTGGCGATGTTGCTCGCGCAGTGCGCGAAGTTTCTTCCTGGCGGGTGCGTGTTTGCGCCGCGCGTCGGTGACGACGCGGAGGTGGCTGGGAAGCTGTGCTCATTCTGTCGGGCGTGCCTGCGGTCCGCGCCGCTGCGCACGGCCTGCCGCCGGTCCATGATCAGCGGCGCCTTCCAGGCTCTAAGCACGGGGGAGCCCTACTACTTCCGTTGCTGGGCGGGGCTGAACACGGTGGTTTTCCCCCTGGCGCCTGGAGGGCGCCTGGAGGGTGCGTTCGAGGTGGGTGGCTTCCTCTACCCCGGTGAGCACGAGGATACGGCGCGCTTCATCGCGGATGCGGTGGCCAACGTTTCCGCACGCGCGCATCGGGAACTGGTCCCCGAGATTCGCGGCTTGCCCGAATGGAGCGCGCTGGAGATCCGCGGGATTGCGGAGTTCGTCTTCGAGGGGCTCTTCTCTGCGGGGATCAACCAGGTGGACCACTTCCGGGAACTGCACGAGCGCTACCGCCAGCAGCGGCGCCTTGGGGAGTTGGTCCAGGGCTATGCCCGTTCGTCGGTGACTCCCGGCGAACTGCACGAGGTCTTTGCCGCGCTGGTCCATGCCCTCGCCCTGCGCGAAGGGCAGGAGGTCATGCGCCAGCTCGACGAGTTCTTCAGCCGCATCATGCTGTCGACTTCGCTGAACGCGGATCAGATGAAGGCCCACATTCACGTCCTGCTCGCCTACCTATCCCGTGAGACGGTAGTGCGCGGCGGACATGCTCTTTCCCGGGCCTTCGCCGAGAATCTCCAGGAATTGCGCGAACTTGAGGCCCTGGTGGAAGTGGAAGATATCTGCTACTGGACGTTCACCCAGGTGCGGCGCCATCTTGAGCGCTTGGAGACGGGGCACTTCCGGGCCGGCACCATTGCCGAACGCGTGCTCGACTGGCTCGAAGGCAGCTTCCGCGAGCGCGTGGTCCTGCCCGATGTGGCGAAGGCGGTCGGGGCCAGTGTATCGACCGTGGTCCAGGGGTTGCGGCGAGAAACGAAGAAGACGTTCCAGCAGCACCTGCGCGGTCTACGCCTGCGCGAGGCCCGCACGCTACTTGCCGACACCGATACCCCGATCGCCCTGATTGCCACCCAGTGCGGGTTCTGCGACCAGAGCCACCTCACGCGCAGTTTCCGGCGGGAGTTGGGCGTGACTCCCCGCCGGTACCGCCTGCTCGCGGGTGGCGGCTAGAATCCCCCTTGCCCCCCCAGCCACTCCAGTGGCTCGGCCAGATTGCCGAAGGTAAAGCGGAGGCGGTCCTCGGGCGGGACCTTGGCCGTTCCCTCGAGCCGGACGGAGAGCCAGCGGGCGGCCAATGCCAGGGGAATGGCCGCAACTTCGGCAGGCGAGAGCGGGTTGCTCTGCTGGTAGCTCTCCAACCAGGCCGCGCAACGGTCCGTGCTGAGCTCGACCGCCT
>JABGQJ010000816.1 GCA_018648945.1 Victivallales bacterium | reverse complement strand
TGAAGCACCCGTGACGGGCGCTGGCGGCGGCGGAACACAGAGCAAGTCGGGGGACCACCGATACCAAGGCGCGGGCATGGAGTAGGAGCGGCATCTTGCCGCTTTGGCGTGGTTCCTCGTCGCCCAGCGGTCAATGCCATGGGTTACCGGCGATTCTCCCTCGGCGCAAGGAACTGCGCCTGGGCCAGGGAGCCGAGTTGAGGGGCGTTCCAGGCGCGCCAGACGATCCGGAAGTCGGGGGTGATCTCAAAGAGATTGGCGGTTTCCCGAGTATCGCCGTTGGCTCCATAGTTGGCGACCAAAGTGTTCCCGCTGGGCAGACGGCGAACCCCAGCGATGAGCGCCAGATTGAGCTGGTACCCCAAATCGTCCTGATCCATCTCCCAAACCACGTTCCACTTCGGGTCATACTCGCGGATGAGCTTGCCGCCACCAATCAGCGTATTGCCGTTGGGGAGACGGGTGGCGCTGACCACGGGATGGGGCCAGGTGAGTTCGTGCAACACGCGGCCCGTGGCATCTACTTCCTGCACTTTCCGCTCCTCGATGAAGGGCACGAGGTACGTGCCCTGCGCGGTCTTGCGGCAGAAACGGAACTGGGAATGGAGTTTTGCCTTGGACTGGAGGGGAATGCGGCCGACAATCTTGCCGTCCCGGTCCACTTCCCGCAGCTCGCACGGGCCGCAGACACCCACGAGAACGCGGCCATCGGGCAAGGGCTGGCAGGTGGGAATCTCGTTGGGGGCCTCGACCCGGTGCTCCCAGACAACAGCCCCCCCCTTTCCCTTCGCAAAATCCGGTTGGATTTCCTGCACGGCCCGATACCAGGCCACCAGCACGTTCCCGTTGGGCAGCATCCAGACATCCTGCGGGTGCTCGCAGGCATACTCCCATTCGACCTCGCCATCCGCACCCACAATGAACACCTTGTCGGCGGTATGATCGCTGACCACAAAACGGCGGCGGGTGCCGAGGAGTCGCTCAGGCCCGGCAGGATGCTGGAGAGCAGCGGCGTGTAGGATGCGCTCGGGCGTATTCTCCCCCGGTTCGCCTTCCAGCCCCAGGGGATCGCTGGGGAGTACATCGAGTTTGGGCCAGACCAGCTGTCCGGCCAATTGGTCCCGCTCGCGGTGTAGAGCCGTGAGGCGGGGTGCGTTCGCATCCATCCAGAGGACCATGGTGCGGTAGGTGAGCTCGGGGACGCGCGCCTGTTTGCGGTGGCTCAACATGGCCTTGCCGAGGCGGCTGGCGCGGGCACCGACGTGACCGGGGATGGAGCGGGAGCCACCGTACATGGGCTTGACGGTGGTCCGGGACATGCCGCCGGCAAAGTGGAACACGTAGGGTTTCAGATCCGCATAGCCAAGCTTGGCCGGGGCCTTCTCGTGTTGGCGATGGCACGGCAGACAGGAGGAATCGACCAGGGGTTTGACCTGCCGATAGTAGGAGATGGGTTCGAGCCGGTCCAGTTCCGGGATGGGGCGCGAGGGTTCGCGGGCGGTGGCCTTGACCACCCCCTTGGCCCGGAGCGGCGAGGATTGGGTCGGCTCGTGACAGCCGGCGCAGGACAGGTTCTCGCCCGGATGCACATAGGCCACGGAACGCATGGTGTGCACCGCCATGAAGTCCTTGTCCACCAGCTGGAAGATCAGCTCCTTGCCCGGTGGCGCGTGGAAGTAGACGCTGCCATCCGCCTCCACCGGCACCAGCCCAAGTGGCATGCGCGGCACGGCTTCGTTCTGGTAGCCGCAGAGGGGGCGCCCCATCGCGTGGTTCGTCTTCAGGAAGTTCTGCAGGACGCGCAGGTAGGTGATCCGGGTGCCCTTGGGCAGGGGAATATCGGTGTCGTAGACATTGGCCACGGAAATCCGGGCGGTGCGCTGGTCGGGACGGCGGCCTGCCCCCATGCCTGTGCCCGAAGGGATAGCGGGCGGGCGCGGGCGAGGACGTAGAGGAATGGGATCGGTGAGGCGAAAACGGTCGTCCTGCGCTCCCAGTACCAGTTCGCGTTCGCAGAGCAGTTCCTGGTTGCCGAAGCGGTCCAGGACCACCAGATCCTCCCAGCAGTTGGCGAGATAGAGATCCTCGCCCAGGGGCCAGGGGGTGCCATACTGGTAGTGGCGGCGGCTCGGCGACTCGGTCTCGGGGAAGGGCACGTAGGGGGTAATCCGGCGAAGCTGGCTCATCGCCCCGTCGTCAGGCACACTGAGATCGAGCTGGCAGAGCGAGCCGAAGACCTCGCCATGGTGCGGGGCGCCAACCAGCAGATAGCGGCGCGAGCCGGGAATGGCGCGAATGCCCATCTCGGTGTAGGGACGGCCGGTGCGGGTGTCGGCCTTGGTATGCTGCTCCAGATTTGGCGGATTGGCGGGGAAGGTGTGCCAGGGATAGGGGTAGTTGCCGTGGGGGGCACGGGGGTTGCGGCCATCGGGATAGCTGATCCAGATATTGGAACCCAGGCAGTTCTCGCGGTCGGTGTAGTCCCACCGGCCATAGACCAGCATGCCCTGGTTGTCCACGCTGGGATTCCATTCGCTGGTCTCATAGTAGCTCAGCGGATGGATGTCCGTGCCGTCGGCACGCATGGAGTGCAGCACGTAGTTCGGCACCTTGACATATTGGGAGAAGCAGCGGATATACCCGCCGCGCCGCTCGGAGACGAAGGCGACGCGTCCATCGGGAAGCCAACAAGGATCGAAGTCGTTCCACGCGCTGTCCGTAAGCTGGCGCAACCCCGTGCCGTCGGCGCGGATGCGGAGCAGATTCCAGGTGGTGGTGCGGGACCAGTCGTGCCAGCTATGCTCCTGGGCAGCGCAGTGGGCGAAGAGGATATCCTGTCCGTCGAAGGAGAGATCGGGGCCTTGCACAGACCCCTTGGCCAACGAGGGACTGTCCCTCAGGAGGTCCCGCACCTGGGGCTTGGCACGAATTCCCTCCGCCACGTAGAGCCCGCCATCCGGGATGGTGTTGAACCCGAAGTACTGATTGGCGAAGTGCCCTCCCTCGGGATCGCGGTTCTGTGCCTTGGTGAGCCGCGACCCCGCGTAGGTGCCGCGTTTCGCGAAAAGCACGCGGTCAAAGTCCAGCAGGGGATGGGACAGCATGAGCCGACGGCGCACGATGCAGGCGCCCAGGTAGGCCGCGCGCCGGTCGATGCTCCCGATGCGGTCAAGGTCGGCGGCGAAGATCGCGAAGTCACGGTCGGGGTGCTGCTGGCGCAACCGTGCGAGCAAGGCCCGCGTGCGACGGAGCACCACGCCAGCGGAGTCGGCATCGGTCTGCTGGATCAGCGCGTGGGGATCAAGGGCCTGTGCAACCGCACCAGCGGGGAGCTTCTGTCTGCCTGCAAGCTGGTCCTGCAACTCGCGGTACTGCTCGCCCCAATGGCGCAGCACGCCGGCGCGAATCC
>JABGQJ010000815.1 GCA_018648945.1 Victivallales bacterium | reverse complement strand
CGGGGGCCGTGCGGGTGGCGATGCGGATGTGGAGTTTGGGATCCTCGATGCGCATCTCGTGATACGCCTCCAGGGCAAGGCGGGAAAGCTCGTTGGCGTCCGGCCCGAAGAGGAACGGCTTGCCAAAGAGCTTGCCCATGGTCTTGGCGAAGAACTTGATCCAAAAGTACTTCAACAACTCCTTGGCGGATTCTGGCGTAAGGCGGCCCGCCGCCAAGTCAGCGAGGTAGACATCGTTGTAGAGCAGGTCGAACCGCCCCATGGAGCGGATCGCCATGCCGTCCGCTTCCATGAGTTCATGGTAGATATAGGCCAGCTGCAATGCCTCGTGAAGGCTCTGCGGAGGGCGTTCGGCAAGCGCGGCAAGGACGGGACTGGGCTGGAGCGCGTGGTATCGCCGGATGAATGCCACGACCCCGCCAAAGACCATGGCGACCGCCTGGTGGAAGGGATCGTCATGTCCCGCTGCGCGGTCGCGCAGACCGGTCGCGCCGTGGGCCAGAAGCTCCTGCCAATCCGGGCAGATGTGGCTGGCACAGTCCAGCTGCGCGCTCCAGGCACCAGGGGGAATCGGCGGCGCGTCCCGGAACTCCGCCGCCGCCGCATCCAGAAGCCAGCCGCGACGCAGACTGTGCAGCAGGCCATGGTGCTCCAGCTTGCCCACGAAGGGATCGCCAGGCTCGGGCGCGATGCGGGCCCGGGTGCAGAGCAGATGGAATCCCCAGGCCTTGGTCAGAATCCGGGGCTCGTCGGGATTGGCCGCGCAGTGGCGGTCCAGTTCCGCGACGAGACCTGCCTTGTCGAGCCCGGAGGCGGGTTCGAACGCGACATCCAGATACTGTCGCTCGATGTGGGCACGAGCCGCGTCAAATGGCTTGAGCATGTTCGCGATTCCCTTAGCGGGGATACATGTCACCGTAGGTCTCGACCAAGCGGTCCATGATCGGATCCCAATCCGGATGAACGACCTTGAACTCGGGATGGGCGTTATAGAAATCGATGCACTTCCGCAGGCCTTGGGGCAGGCTCGTCGTGCAGATGAACTCCGGCACCAGCCTCTTGACCTTGCGACTGTCAAAGATACCATTGTGCGCGAAGGTGCAAAGCTTCTCGCCGAAATCACCGCCCAATTCGAACCCCAGAATATGGGCCGGGATATGGCAGAGCTTGGTCTCGACACCGACGGCCTCCCCGATCATCTCGGCGACCCGGTTGTAGGTGTAGTGCTCGCCGGAGGTGATATGGAATGCCTCCCCAAAGGCTGCGGGGTTGTTCATGAGCCCAACGAAGGCCTTGGCGAAGTCGGCTGCGTAGGTAAGGGTGCAGGTCGCCATGCCGTCGTCGTGCATCAGCAGGGGCTTGCCCTGGAGGATGCGGTTGACGATGGTCCAGGAGTATTCCTGATGCCCCGGCCCGACCGGATGGAAGACGCGCAGGTTGTTGTAGGTGAACGACGGGCGGACCACGGTGTAGTTCAGCCCTTGTTCTTGGCGCTCCTTCTCCAGCCGCATCTCGCAGAGGATCTTGTTGCGCCCATAGCTCCAAAGCGTGTTCCCGGCCATGGTCCCCGCTTCGGTGATGACTTCGCCTCCCGGCCGTTGCCGGTAGACTGCCGTGGAGGAGATGAACAGGAAGTGGTTGAACTTGCCGGCGAAGATACCGAGGGTCCGCTCCAGCTGGGCGACGCCGTAGGAGAGGAAGTCCGCGACCACGTCGAAGGTCATCCCCTTGGTGAGCTGCCTGACCTCGTCGGGCTTGTTGATGTCCGCCTGGATCACCTTCGCACCGGGGGGGATGAAGGTGGTGCGCCTGCCCCGGTTGAGGAGGTACAGCTCGATGTCATCCCGCTGCGCCGCCAATGCCGCAATCTCGCAACTGATGCAACCGGTGCCGCCAACGAGTAGGACTTTCATCATGTTTGCATGTCCTTTCTTGATGCCGAAGCCATGCGTCCCGCCCCGCATACGGTATGGTACGAAGCAGGGACTGTGAATGGACATGTTTGGCATGGGCTTGCCATTTTATGATTGTTGAACCAAAACCAAGACTGGCGAAACTCCAGGCGTTCTGCCAGCTCCGCCTGGGGCACACAGCCATCGTTCGAGCCTACGAATGCCATCCCCGCAGGAACTCGATGGCCGTGAACCGGCTCTGGTTCGTGTTTCGGGACGAGGGTGCTGGGGACTGCCTGCTCCGCAATCCCGCCGCCGATCAGGAGTTCCCGCTGCGGCTGGGATGTGCGTTCTTCATCCCCTGTAACCTGGAGGTGGCAGTGGAGATCACCCCGAGCATCTCCTTCGTGTCGCTGCACTTCAACCTCGATCTCTTCTACGGATTCGATGTGTTCGACGGGAGCCCACGCTGCGAGATGCTTGCCTGCCCTGAGCGCGTCGGCATGGCGCAGAGCGCGCTGGACGAGACCGACGAATTGCACGCGGTGTGTCAACTCAATGCCCTGATCTTCCAGGTCTGCGCCTCGTGGCTGCCTCCCTGGACAACCGACCGCCAGCGCGGCCAAGCGGCCGCGCACAAATATGCCGAAGTCCTGGAGTTCGTCGAGCGAGAAGGCGATGCCACAACCACTGTCGAGGCCCTGGCGGCGCGAATGGGCATGCGCAATGATGTGTTCTCCCGCACCTTCACCCATGACATGGGGGTGACCCCGAAGAACTTCCTCTCCCGGTCACTCATGCGGAAAGCGTCCAGAATGCTGCTGACGCCTGGCACGCCAGTCGGCATGGTGGCCCGCGAACTGCGCTTCAGCTCGCCCTACTACTTCTCGCGGTTCTTCAAGAAACACAGCGGCGAGTCCCCGACGGCATTCCGGCAGAGCACGGGAATTGGCGGGAGCGACAGGTAGAGGACGCATCGGGATACAGGTTACGCCGCTCAACGCTATGGAGCGGTCGTCGCCACGACATTCTCCCCGTTGCGGGGGGCGTCGAGCCAGGCTTGGGCGATGACGTTGCCTTGCTGCGTGCGGACGAGGGCGGCACTGCCGAATTCGGCGTCGGGGGCGCGGCTGAACAGGATGGTGTCCTGGGTGTCGCCCCAGATCACGCGGACGCCCCAGTCGCCGTCGGGGACGACCTTGGGTTGGGGAGTGCCTTCCTGACGAGGGACCAGGACCATCAGGAAGCGGGGCTCCTTGGCGCGGACGGTGTACTGTAGCCGGGGGTGACTGCCTTCGCGGCTGGTCTCGAACCAGGCGGTGGTGACTTTGCCACCGGCGGGACGGACCGGGAACACCTCAAGTGTGGCCTTGGAACCGGAGATGGCCCCAGCCTTGATGATGCGGAAGGGCTCCGCCCCCATCTTGGCGTCGGCGACGGTTTGGACCATGCCCTTGGCGGGGTCGGCAATGGGGGATGCGGGCAATTCGGTCTCGGCGAGCACGAGAACCAGCTTCGCCAGTTCGGCCTCGG
>JABGQJ010000814.1 GCA_018648945.1 Victivallales bacterium | reverse complement strand
CTCGCCGTCGTGGAAGCCGTAGTTGCCGAGGATGTAGCGTTTGAGGCCGGCGTTGTAGCTGACGTGGTCTTCGCCGGTCATCAGGGGGTAGCGGAAGATCGCCGTGGCCTTCGCGTCATCATCACTCCACGACGGAACATTGTTCTCGTCAACCGCGGTGCAGAACTCCCATGCGTCCCTCGTCAGAATGTTGTCTTTTGGGACCCGCCCCAGCAGGATGTAGTCGCCGTTCTCCCAGTAGCTGTTGCCGTCGTCGCCGACGCCGGGGAAGTAGGCGTACACGAACTCATCCCGCGCGCCTTCATAGCTCTTGCCGAACTGGAGGAAGTGGCACGAGGCAAGCCGCCCCGTGAAGAAGTCGGTCGGCGTGGCATCGCAGTCCCAAGTCACCCCGTAGTCGGTGGAGGTCACGATCCACCCATTGGTGTTGTGCTGCCGATTGAACTCCGGGTTGTCGCCGTAGTTCTGGCTCTCGACCGCGAAGTACATGATCCCATCCACATGCAGCAGCCCGGCAGGCTTGATGCTGTTGGGCTTCTCCTGGCCGGGCACCATGCAATACTTCCTGTTATCAACCGGGAGATTGTTGACCAAGGAGACTCTGGGCATCAGTTCGCGATCGCGGATGGCGATCTTCCAGAGGTTCATGGGGCTGCCCATGTTGTCGCCCGCGCCGCCATACATGTTGTCGTCGTCGGCCCAGGTGATGGGCCACATGTCCCCGTCCCCCTTGTGGAAACGGTACTTGCTGAACTCCACGCCGGTGATCAGCTCACTCTTCGGGTAGGGCGGGGTCAATGCGTCGGACATGCTTCCATTCCCTTTCTGGCCCCGTCAGGTCTCCCGATCCACATCGATTCCCAGGCCCGGGGAGTCGGCTCAACTGCTGACCTACGTCAGCGCCCGTGTTCTCTGATTCTCGTCGGTCGTCGAGCCAGCAGGTAGATCGATGCCCCGATCAAGTGGGTCAGAACGATGATCAGAATCCAGACCACTTTGTCGTTGCCCTCGCTCGGCTCCTTGGTCGCGCAGTCGATGAGCATCCAGGCCCAGAGGATCGTCCCACCGATGAAGAAGACGCCGAGGAGGAGGACGCCGGGAAAGACGACGCTATGTACCTCAGTAACAATCGCGGGAACGCAGTCCATTGCTTCATCTCCCATCCATGAACACGGCTGACTTGGGACCAAGAACAAGGTTCCCTTCCTACAGATGGCTATGTGCCGAAGGTAGCGTGAGAGAGAAGGGAACGCAACTCGTGCCAGCCATGGCTCGTGGCCCCAGCCGGGCGCGCGTCGTCCCTATGGACGGCTTCCCCGCCAAGTACGAGGCCTGACCCCCGTTCCTGGGAAATGGACGACATGGACGGGTATGGACGACATGGACGATGGACGACATGGACGGCTTGGGCGCGCCGGTCTATACTGTCCATCGTCCATGCCCGTCCATGGGGTCCATGCCGTCCATTCTGCCCCGATTCAGACGTCAAATGCGCATCAATCGAACGGTTGCAGCATCATGTTGCGGACATCGAGCCAGCCTTCACGGGCTTGCAGGGCGATGAAGCCAGTGGGGGGTAGGTTTGCGAGCTCGGGGTAGTCGCTGAGCTGGATGTCGAGCAGGTCGTGATCGTCGCACATCACCTTCAGGCTCTCGCCGTTGCAGACGGCCTCGATCCACAGCCAGCGACTGCTCCCAAAGCGGGGCTCTTGCTTGGGGGCGACGACGCCGCGGACGCCGCAGGCGGATTCCTTGCTCACCGGGTCGGTGCGATTCTCGACCAGGGGAATCTCGATCCCGGTCAAGGCCCCGTCGGTGTCGCAGCCGCGCAGGAAGAGCGATGCTTCCGCGCGGTTGGCGAAGCGGGCCTCGAAGGCAATCGAGAAGTTGGTCAGGGAGCGGGTGGTACGGAGGACGCCGGGCATGTCATGCCCGCCGTGGAGGATGCCGGCCTCGGCGGTCCAGGCCGCACTGTCCTGGGTCCAGCCAGTGAGGTCGCGGCCATTGAAGAGCAGTTCGAAGCCGTCCTCCTTTTCCTCGTCGGTCAGGAAGGCGGGCCAGGCGGGGATCGCCTTCTCGCCGCGTTCGAGCATGGTCAGCAGGGCCGAATCGTCGGTCTTGAGCGGCAGCAGGACGCGCTTGCGGGCGCGGGCGGACTCGTAGGTGGCGAAGATCAGCTGGGTGGCCCGCAGGGAATTGGCGGAGCAGCAGATGGAGGTGCGGTTCTCGAACAGGCAGTCGACCGAATCCATGATGTGGCGGCTGCTGTCCTGCCCGGGGACGGGCTCCAGCCGGGGCGGCACGTTCTCCCAGTCGGAGCCAGCCTTGAAGATGCGCACCTTGCCATGGTCCACATCCATCATGCCTCTAGAGCCGATCACGCGGATTTGCGAGGGCGCGGCGGTGCCAGAGCCGGTGGTGAGCAGGCCGGTGACGTTGTTGGGCCACTTGACATAGGCCAGGCCCGCGGTCTCGACCCGCGCGCCAAAGACCAGATGGTCGGCGGCGATATCAATCTGCCCCATGAGCCAGTCCGGCTCCAGGTCGTGGTTGTAGAACAGCATCATGTCGAACCAATGGGTGCCCCAGTCGAAGAGGTTCGAGCAGTTCATCTCCATGCGCTGGAGGTCGCCGATCTCGCCCTCGTCGATCAACTGTCTGGCCATGCCAAAGGTCCGGCCGAACCGGCGCTGATGGCTGAAGGTGAGCTGAATGCCCGCTGCCTCGCAGGCCTCGTGCATGGCTACGGCCTCGCCGTAGGTCGGGGCCATGGGCTTCTCGGCGTTGATCAGGCGCGGTTTGTGGCTCGCATTGACGCAATCCAGGACGACCGGGCAGTGAAGCTCCGGCCAGAGGCACATGCTGACCACGTCCAACCGCTCCTTCTCGAGCATCTCCAGGTGGTCGGAGTAGGCGACTTCGAAGCCATAGCGATCGGCCATGATCTCGGCGCCCTGCAGATGGCTGTCGCAGCAGGCGACCAGCTCGACCCGTGAGGATTGGGAGTAGCCGAGGGCGTGCGCGTTGCCGCGCCCGCCGCAACCGATGATGCCAACTCGTACCTTGTCCATGCAATCGCTCCGCATTCGTGGTAGGGGACAGTAGGCCAGCACCATATACGGCGATTGGGCTGGGCTCAACCCCGAAGACGGTCGTAGCTTGCCGAACCCGGCCCGATTGGCATCGTCCAGCAGCCGTCTCTCGTAGCCGGAGCATCCTTGCTCCGGTATCCCAGACTCGTGCGCGGGTAGGGAATCGCTGCGCGCAAGCACCTTCGCCACTCCATCCCATCTTCCCACCTTCGTACTACTATCGCGCAACTTCTTGTTTTCCCGGCAAGAAACCCCGGGGTGGCGGAACGCAACATGCTGCGCAGAAAGCTAATGCGGACGGTCTTTCATTCGATGTTCGACGTTGGGCGTTCGA
>JABGQJ010000813.1 GCA_018648945.1 Victivallales bacterium | reverse complement strand
CCCTCTCCCCGGAGCCCATTTCCTCCGATCCGCCGGCCTCCGCCCCGTCGAGTGCTACTGGAGACCCCTCTGTTTCGCCGTCCGGATCGCGAGGAAGTAGCCGGTGCCCCAAAGGAGAGCCCGGGGAACCGAGTGGCTCAGCCAGATGGCGTGGGCCGGGAGATGGCACGCGGCAGGGGCGGGTGCGCACTTGCCGGATGGGCCAGACTCTTCGCGCCGGGTCTAGGTACCGCTTCCTTGCATGCCAGTCCTCCGTGGTTATCTTTGTGCACTGTAACCCACAGGTGCTTCCGGAAGGGTCTACAGGGCATGCTGTTCTCGTTTCACTGTCCGGCCTGCAAAGGCAAGCTCGAGGCCGATGCCTCGTTGACTGGAACGCAGGCGGACTGCCCGCAGTGCGGCAAGCCGGTGGCCATCCCCGAGGGGCGGGTCGCAGCCGGAACGACTCTGGCGGGATTCCGCTTGGCGCGGCGGCTTGGCAAGGGAGGGATGGGCGAAGTCTATCTGGCCCAACAGCTCTCCGTGGACCGCCAGGTGGCGGTCAAGGTTCTTCCGCCGGGCTTCGCGGCGGACCGGCAAGCCGTGGCACGGTTCCTGCACGAGGGCAAACTGGCAGCTAGGCTGGACCACCACCACATTGTCACCGTCCACGAAGCGGGGGAGGATAGCGGCAATTACTACATGGCGATGGCCTACGTCCAGGGAGAATCCCTCGATCAGCGCCTGAGACGGGACAAGATCCTGCCGGAAGCCGAGGCGCTGGGCATCGTCCGCGCCGTGGCGGATGCCCTGGCCTATGCCTGGGAGGAGTTCCAGCTGCTCCACCGGGACATCAAGCCCGCGAACATCATGCTGGACCGCCGTGAACGCGTGTTCCTTATGGATCTGGGCCTCGCCAAGAGCCTGAGCGACGGGGGAGGCCTGACCCTTTCGGGCACCGTTCTGGGCACGCCCCAGTACATGAGCCCGGAACAGGCACAGGGGCTCCCCGATTTGGGGCCAGCCAGCGATGTCTATTCGTTGGGGGCAACGCTCTACCACCTGGTGACAGGCACGGCCCCCTTCACTGGCGACAGCCTCCTGCAGGTCCTCAACCAACACATCCACGAGCCCTTGCCCCCACCGCGCGAGCGGAATCCCCGCATGAGCGAAGGCTGCAGTCGGCTGATCGAGAAGATGCTGGCCAAGGGGCCTTCGGAACGCTACGGCGACTGGCGGGCCCTTCTCGATGACCTCAGTCAGACCCTGCCCCGTGACAGCTCCACCACTTCCGCGCAGAGCCAGCGGGGCGAGCCAGCGGGGACGGCGGCAGTTCCTGCACCCGACCCAGGTTCGGGCTTTCCGTCCCGGCGTCGCCTCTTGTCTTGGCCGTTTGTACTTGCCGCTGCCGGAATTCTGGTCCTGGTCTTGCTGGCGGCGCTGGCCCTCCGGGGACGCGGCGGCGCTCCCGTAGCGGATACCGGCCCACCACCGCCTTCTGCCCCTGCTAGTCCGACAGTTCCGACCAGCCAAGCGGACGACGTTTCTGCCGTCCCCGTAGAGGGCGAGGGGTGGACGGTTCCGGAGTTGGGAATGGAGTTCGTATACGTAGAGACAGGGAGTTTTCGGATGGGCTCCGATCACGGCAAGAGCAACCAAAGACCGGCACGTGACGTGTGCCTTTCGCGCGCGTTCTGGGTGGGCAGGCACGAGGTGACCCAGGGAGAATACGAGGCGCTCACGGGGAGCAATCCGAGCAAATTTAGGGCCGCGCGCAACCCGGTGGAGATGGTGTCCTGGCAGGACGCGGCGGCATTCTGCCACAGTCTTACGGAACGCGAACGTGTCGCCGGTCGGCTTCCTGCCGACTATGAGTACCGTCTGCCAACTGAGGCGGAGTGGGAATACGCAGCTCGGGGCGGAGCCAAATCCAAGGGATTTCGGTACGCCGGTTCGGACGACCCGGACAAGGTGGCGTGGTCGCGGGAAAATAGCGGTGATCAGCGAGTGGATGGCGCCAAGCGGGAACCGGACATGCTCAGAGGAAACAACTGCCGTCCCCATCGAGTCGGTGGCAAGAAGGCCAACGAACTTGGGCTCTGCGACCTTTCCGGAAATGTGCAGGAATGGTGCCACGACCGGTTCCAGGATAGCTATGTTGGGTTGCCGGGTTTGGACCCGAGCGGTCCCCCCACAGGTCTGGAGCACGTGGTGCGGGGCGGCGCATGGAACGCCACTTCGGGGCTCGGTGCCGTCACCTACCGGACCGCCCGTGACGGCCGGGCGGTGGTAAAGGACTACATCGGGTTCCGCGTGGCTCTTGCTACCCCCGTGGTACTGCCAGAACCACAACCTGCCGCGCCCTAGGCCATGGCAGTCGCCGCCCTTCTTCACCATGTCCAATCCGCCGGCTTCCGCCACGTTGAGTGCTACTGGCGACACCTGTGCCTCGCCGCCTGGATCGCGAGGAAGTGGGGGGCCACGGAGCATGAATGGCACCCAACATGTTGCCTATCATACTCCACAGACGGATATGCAAGCGAAGCAACACACTACAACTCGCTTGACATGCCCAACCCGGCACGCTACATGTCCAAGAGGGCGGGAGGGATCTCGTCCTGGTGACGCAGTTCCCCCCCTCCAACCCCGCAACGGGATGACATCCAAAACCGCAGAGCCACTTGTTGGGCATGGGACCGGGTTGACAGATGAGCACACAATCAACGGAAGGAATCCCTCCTATGACACACGAGGACAGGATACAACAGCTTGAGAGTCGCTGTCGTCGACTCAGTGCAACAGTCACCGTCTTAGCCGCCCTAATAGGACTCGCCCTTCTCACAGGCGCGAGTAAGGACGGGAGAGACAGACCAGTGCGGACACGGAAGCTGGAGGTCGTAGACAGCCAGGGCACTGTCCGCATCGTACTTGGCGAAGGCGACGACCACGGATATGGAGTCAAGTTGAATGACCGCAATGGGAAGTTCCGCGTCGCACTCTTCGAAGCCCCACGCGCTGCGGGACTCAACATCAGGAAGGGCTTTGCGTACGGCCTATTGGTTGGGGAAGACACAAGTGGCTTCAGTTTGCGCGATGCCCGAGGAACAGCGCGTGCTGTAGTCTCTGTCACTCAAGAAAAAGCGCAGTTGCAGCTGCGAGACCCCAAAGGCAAGGTGGTGTTCGCAGCGCCCAACGCCGAATAGCGAAAGCCCAATGGATTGCTCCCCCTGACCGGGAATCCGCTTCGCTACTTCCCGGCAGGTGAGCATGGTGCTAGGCCGGGAGAAGAAAGGGGATCCAGATGAAGAAGAAGCACCCAGCGATTCTGTTTGTCGAGAAACGCATACTGCTTCTGTCCGGGGCGTGGTCCGTGTGGGTGGCATACCTCATCGTCCATGCCTTGCTGAATGGTGGGGGCAGGAACTGGCTTGGGGCGATTGCCCAGCTGATCGGCCTGG
>JABGQJ010000812.1 GCA_018648945.1 Victivallales bacterium | reverse complement strand
AGTCGAACAGGCGCTTGAGCAAGACGAACCTGGTGTGGGCGACTGAGGCCGCGACCTGTTGGGCGGCTGCGGGCGAGGCCAGCAGGTAGATCCTGCCGTCGCCGGGGGCGAGGCTAGGCGTCCTGAACACGCCCCCGTCGTGGGGCACGCTCTGATTGGTGTAGAGATCATACAGATCCCGGCCCTTGAGCACGTCAGTCAGCGTGACGGTTCCCGACTGGGGTTTGGAGAGGTCCCGGTTGTAGACCACGACGATGTCGTACTCCTTGCCCCTGTTGTAGCCCACGCCGATGGCATTCTTGTTGGGGACAGGCGTCTTGATCTGTTCGCAGGCCACCGGCACGACCCGTTCGCGCTCCCAGGTGGTCCCCATGAGCAGGGGACCGTATACCGGGGCGATGCCGCGTTGCCGGAAGACCTCGCGTCCTGCCGGATGCATGGGGGCTCCCACGCTGGTGCCGAAGCCAAGGAGTCTGCGGTTCAGCTTCGGATTGCTGGCGCTGCCCACGGTGTAGGGAAGGTAGCCAACCATGGCGAAGTATTGCAGCGTGCGAGCGCCGTTCGCCAGGCTCATGTAGTTGGCCAGCCGATGCTCTGCCAGGGTGGGAAACCGATAGCGGGACCGGGCGCCGGTGTCGCTGAACACGGGGTTCATGTTCCACGTCTGTTTGGCGCCGCACTCGTAGGCGATCTCGTTGACCCGCTCGATCGAGAAGACCCCGCCAAGCCCGTCGTCATAGCTGTCGAAGTGCCTACCGCGGAACGGATATTCGTCAATCCATACGGTGTGCTCAGTCTGCGTGTAGAAGCGGATGCGATCATGAGTGTTGAGCGGCCCCGAGGCCACGTTGGCGGGGTCCAGTTCCCGATAGAGCTTCTTGCCCCACAGCCACAGGTCCATGCTCTTCCGCTCCGGTCGCGGCTCGTCGATGAAGACGTAGCCCCTGAAGCCCTTGGCCTTGGCGAGGATGGGGACCACTTTGCGCACCGCGGCCTCGCAGTCGGCCAGCGAGCGACTGCCATCGTAGTAGGGGGTCAGATAGCAGAGGGACATGGCCGTCATGCCGTAGCCGTGCAGGAGCTCAATGTCACTGGCAATTCGCTCTGCATTGTTCCCATCGAAGTCGGGTCGGTGGCTGTAGTCGATGACTTGCGTGAAGTTCCCCTTGAGCATGAACTCGATGTTGTTGAGCGCCCGTTTCTCCTTGGGAATGAGATGGGTCCCCTTCGACCATTTCGTCCAGCCGCTGTAAAGCCCCCCCGTGTAGCCGTAGTGGTACTCCTTGGCTTGGTTCAGGTAGGGGGCAGGATCGTGGTCGACCCGGATGCTCTTCTCGTAGGCAGCTACGTCGGCCTCGGTGGCGGGTGCCAGCCTGATATCGTCGGCCAGGATCGTGAGCTGCTGCTGAAGGGGCTGGTTGAGCACCATGATCGCGACTCTGGTGATCTCCAGATAGGGGGTGTCCCTGCCCCTGTCAGCCAAGTTCCGGACCAGATTGAATGGCTCGCTAATCACGTGCTCCCAATTGCCTGGGGAATACAGCCCGCCACCTCTGTGCACACTGGCTCGGGAACTGATCCGCGTATAGGTGTCATCGGTGTAGACGTTGTAGGTCAGCCCCAGCTGGATGGAGAGCAGGGGTTCGAGCCTGCCCCCCACCTCGAACTTGAGATGCCCTTCCAGCTTGAGCAACTGCTTGGAATCCACCCGGATCTTGGTGGGAATGCTGAAGTACCAGTGTCGGCCACTCGTGGGCGTGAACGAGATGCGCGCACTCCTCTGCCCCTTCCTGACGCCCTCGTCTACCAGGTCTATGGAGTTGTCTTTCATCTCGCCACCGGACCGCTTCCTGAGCCCGGCGAGAGACTCGGGCGACTCAAAGGTCTGCTCGAAGAGAGGGGCGACTTCGGCTTTCCCTTGCGCTGCTCCTGGCGTCGCGAAGCCAACCATCAGCAGACCAACGGCAATCATACGAAGTGGGGTCATTGACGCATTCCTTACCGCACGTGGGTCCCATGGATCTCCCCGCAAGCTCCAGACACTACCGTCACGACGACGGAAGGCAAGCGGGAAGGAAGGGGGGTGTTTGCCCCCCCATTCGCGCTCACACCCGGTGTTCGGCCCGGGCGATGATCTCGTCCTGAAGGTCGTCCCACAGGGACGCAAACGGCGCGCAGTAGCCCGCCACCCGCACCATCAGGTCTGGGTAGGCCTCCGGGTTCTGCCGTGCCGCCAACAGCATCTCGCGGTTGACCAAGTTGAACTGGACCTGCTGCCCCCCGGCGCGGAAGTGAGTGTCGAGCAGGGCAGCGACGTTGGCCACACCCTCGTCCGAGGCGACCACTTCGGGTGCCAGTTTGACGTTCAGGGTCGTGGCTGTAGGCAGCAATTGGTGTGGCAGCCGGGCCACGGAGTTGAGCAGGGCAGTGACGCCGTGCCGGTCACGGCCCTGGGCCGCGCCGAGGCTGTCCGCCAACGTCGTTCCTGCCTTGCGCCCATCGGGAGTGGCGCCGGTGACTCGACCGAACTCAATGTGCATGTTCTCGCCCCCGGCCGTGGTCCCGAGGATATACTCGCCGCCTCGGAAAGGCGTTCGCCGCCGCATGGCCTCGCTGAAGGCCTCGATGATGCGTCCGGCCAGCCCGTCGATCGTGGGGTTGTCGTTGCCGAAGTGGGGCACCCCTGAGAGAATCCGCCGCCGCAATGTCTCGCCGTCGGCCCAATCACGGGCGAGCAGGTCAACGAATTCGTGCAGGCTGAGCAACTGCTCCTCGAAGACGATGCGCTGCACGGCAGCCAGGGCATCCGCCAGATTGGCCACGCCGATGACGTCCCAGTTGCAGAAGTTGTACCGTGCCCCGCCCTGCGTGTAGCCTCGGCAGTTCTCGATGCAGTCGCCCACCACCAGTGACGCCTGCAGATTCCCGCCCGGTTGCTGTGCTGCCAGTTGGTCCCGGCCAAGGGCGGAACGGTGGGCCATCTCGGCCACGTGGTCCATGGAGTCGCACAACCCCACCCAGAGCCTCTCGGGGGTCGTCAGATCTCCCAGGCATACGGCCGACTGCAGAGCGGGCTCCAAACCCAGCGTCATGCGCAGGATCTTGGGCAGGTTCACGAAGCCTTCCACCGATCCCATCTGCGCCTTGCCGGTGACGATGACCTCATGACAACCGGAGAGGGAGAAATCACGGGCATCCTCCACGCTGACGCCGATCCGGGTCAGGGCTGGCACAATCTGCTCGTCGTTGCAGAAGTCCGGGTTGCCGGAGCCGCAGCGCAGGACGCGCACCGCCCGACGCAGCACATCCGGCGGCGTGCCCTGGTGCCAGCGGAGCCCGACCTGGGGCCGCTGGAGGCGCAACTCCTCGGTGACATCGAGGCAGAGCCGGGTCACCTCGTTGGCTGCGTCGCGACCATCGGGAGTCACGCCCCCCAGGGTCAGAT
>JABGQJ010000811.1 GCA_018648945.1 Victivallales bacterium | reverse complement strand
CTCGACCTGCGCGGCATCAGTTCTTACAACGATGGCCTGTTCCTGCACGAGCATGGGCACCACTGCGACAGCAGTGCCATGATGTTCGGCAATCTGGGGGAATCCACTCCGAACTGGGCTGGCTACTACATGAAGGCCACGAATGGGGACTTTGCCTGGAAGGACGCCGAAGACACGCACCTCTCACGCCTGCTCAGCGAGGAAGGCAGCCACCAAGAACTGAAACAGGACGGTTGGTGGACAACCAAATACACGCACTACTGGTCCTACCCCGTCACCAGCATGATGGTTGGCTACGTGAGGGGGTTCGGGTGGGAGTCCTTCAAGACGGTCGTGCATCGGTTCACGCTCGCGGATGATCCTGTGAACCAGCTCTCCATGTTTCAGAACGCGGGGACGGCCAAGCGCGACCGCGCCGCCGTGGATCAGAGCAAGATCGACAAGTGGCTCATCTTCCTGTCCCAGGAAGCGAAGCACGATGTCCGGCCCTACTTCGCACATTTCTGCCTTCGCCCCTCGGTCAAAGCCACCTCGTTCATAGATGCCCTGAAGCTGCCCAAGTGGGACTTGGTCTACAGTCCCGTCCGACGGGTCGCCGTGGCACCGGGGCAAGCCGTGACCATTCCATCCCCAGTCAACGACGCCCGCACCTTTGCGGGAGCCGTGAAGCTCGCCGGGATCGCCAAGCCGCAGCATGGCACACTGATCGCGCAGGATGGCGGCTATGTGTATCGCGCCGACAAGGGCTATGTGGGCGAGGTGCGCATCCCCTTCCAGCTCTCAAATGTCTACGGCAACACCTGCCGTGGCACGATCCGTGTCCACGTGATGCCCGACCGGGACAACCCCCATCTGGCCATGGGCGAGGCGGCGAAGGTGAGTACGAGCGGGTGGACGAGAATCGCGTTCCCCCGTCGGTACCGGCGTCCGGTGGTCGTTGCGACCATCGACCTCAAGGAGAACCCTGGTTTGGTGACCCGGGTGAGGAAGGTGTCGCCCACGGGTTGCGAGGTCATGCTTCAGCGGATCGATGGGGGGACAGACGCCGCCGCCTGCAGCGCCACATGGGCGGTGTTGGAGGCCGGGGAGTACTCCGAGAAGCGGAACATGCTGACGGCGGATGTTGGGACAGTCGATGTCTCACCCGAGGGCATGGGGCGCCAGGCTGTCGGCGCACTGAGAAGCTATGAACAGAAGGCAGCGCTGCTTCGTGGGGTGACCCTCGGGCAGGTGCAGAGCTTCGAAGACAGCAAATGGACCAGGTTCTTCTGGCGGGACGAGCGGGGGGAGCTTGGCATCCGGGTCGGCTGTCACTACGGCAAGGACGAACTCCCCCGTACCAATGAGACGGTGGGATTCCTGCGCCTGGCGCACGGGCTCTACCAGTTTGGCAACACCACGCTCAGGGTCGACTCTTCCGGAATCAGGACGCCCACCCTCTCGCTGCGGATGGCCTACGCCTGCTTCAACGGGTGGGGCTTCCGGTCTGTGGAGCGCTATTTCGCCAAGAAGTAGGGGCGCGAGCCTGGATCATTCATGCGCTTCGTGGCGAGAATGCGCAGTGCAATCCGGATTCGCAGTAGATTGGCACGAATAATCCAGGCTAACGAAGCTCCGCCTCAAACCGCCCAGTGCCGTGCGGTTCCCTCGTGACGCATCGACTTGGGCACGAAGGCCCTGCGCCCCACCTGGGGCGCTTTGGAGCGCGGCGCTATGCGCCGCTTTCCCTTCACGGCTGCCGCTGCCGTTCCCAGGATTCTATCGCTGAATAGGAGGCACAGCATGGGCAGGGCTTGGGAGAGGCCCAAAGGCACCGTCGGGCTGGCGCCCTCCTCGGGATATGCCGCCGCCCTGGCGGGGGCTCGGCCCCTCCTTCCTGTTCACCACGGGTTTGCACCCGTGGCTACTGTATACCGCCCCCCGCGGAGGCTCCGGAGCTTCTTCCCCGAGTCCCAGTTCCCCGCCCCAGACTTGCCTCAAACGTGTAGCACTAGGGTGTAGGAAGGGAAGCTAGGGGATACAGCTCTGCGAGGGTGGCCCGTCTTTGGCGATGAGCCCGGACACGATCAGCGTCTCAGCCGGGATGCCGGTGGCGATGGCGGCGAGCTCCAGGTCGAACGGCTCCACTTCCTGTCCATCGATTGAGGTCACGGGGTCTATCTTCCTCATGTCTCATCCTTCCTTCAGCCGACCTTCTGGATGCCATGCGGCTCGCCCTGGACTTCGTCTCTCTGCTCACGCTTGCTTGCTGTTCACTGCTGGCCCCCGGTCACGGCCGCCTCCAGGTACTGTTGCAGCGCTTTGGCCAGTAGCTTGGCATCCGATAATGCCAGGCGGAAATGGCCGCCCTGTGTCTTGCCTGGCCTCTTCGTGATGCTCAGGAAGGCGACGGAGGGAGAGAACCAACCCTTCAGCCCGACCAAGACCACTCGGTGGAGATGCGAGTACCCCTCGCTGTCATGCTCAACCAGCAGCTTGCCCCAGTAGCAGCTTCGGCCGGCGAACATCGCCAGCAGGCGTTGCCCGAATGACAGCTCGATCGGGCCTGTTTGCCGACGTCGGATGGCATCCAGGGCCTCGCCGAGGTAGATGGCAAGAGTGGCAAGGTTGGCGATGCCATCGGGCATCGGCACGCTCATTCTGGGGATGCTCGTGAACAGCCCCTTGAGGCTGTAGAACTGCAGGGGGGCCTCGCAGTCCGGATGCCATTCGGCCCGCATCTTCTTGACCGGCAGCTCTACGCGGAACGACTCCACCAGTTCGTCTTCGATCGATTCCCAGTCTTCGCTCATGTCCTGTCCTTCCAGCTTGCCCCCACACGAGAAGCGCTATGGCCAGGGCGAATGTAGAGCTCCCGCTGCCCAAGGGCAACTTCCTCTTGCCGATTCCTTCGGTGTGGCTTTGGCAATCGTCGGCGGTGGCGAAGGGCCGCAGCCCGCTCCCTCTGGCACCCATGCAGCTACTCGTCCTTCGCGATCAGGCCGGAGATGACGAGGGTGCTGGCTGGGATGCCGGTGGCGAGGGCGGCGTTGCGCAGGGCGGCGACGGTGCGTTGGTCGAGCAGGGGCTGGCCGGTATAGGGCCAGGGGCGCCCGAGCTTCTCGTACTTGGCATGGCAGGCGCTGTTGAAGGCGCAGAGCTCCCAGCGCTCCACCACATCGAGCAGGTGCTCGCGGATGAAATGGCCGATGGCGGCGATGTTCCCGGCGGTGGCGGTGGCGTCGGGGATAAGTGGGGTGCGAATCCACAGCTTCGTGGCGGGAGAGGCCGGGTTCCGGATGTGGTCGGCGACGGCCAGGAGATTGGCGAGGATCCGCTGGTTGGTCTGGCCGGTGCATTCTTGGTGCTGGATTGGGTCGAGCAGCTTGAGGTCGAACAGCACATGGTCCGTGTGCGGCAGGACGGCGGTGAAGGCGTCGGAGGTGACGTGGCCGCAGGTGTCCAGTGCG
>JABGQJ010000810.1 GCA_018648945.1 Victivallales bacterium | reverse complement strand
CCCCATCCCCCAGGACCCTCCCGTGACTGACGACCGCCCCGACATTCTCTACATCATTGCCGACCAGCAGGCCGCCACTCTCCTCAGCTGCGCTGGCAACACCCATCTTGCCACGCCCAATATGGACCGGCTGGCCGCGAGTGGCGTCCGCTTCGAGCGGGCTTACTGCACCAACCCTGTCTGTGTTCCCTCGCGTTTCAGCCAGATGACCGGGCGCATGCCCTCCGACTTCGGTGTTCGCTCGGATGCTGGCAGAGCCGGCGATACCGACGAGGAGATCCTCGCAGCCAGCTTTGGCAGACGTCTGCGAGACGCAGGCTATCGGTGTCTCTTCGGCGGCAAACCCAACTGGCTTCCGGGGATGACGGGTGACATGCTGGGTTTCGAGGATCTCGGGCGGGCCTGTCGCGGCGATCTGGCCGACCTCTGCGTGGAGTTTCTTGGCCAGGAACACGATCAGCCGCTCTGCCTCTGCGCGTCTTTCATCAATCCCCATGACATCTGCTTCGTGACCATCGATGCCTACCATGACGAGCAACGGGAGCGATTCCAGGAGAGTTCCCCCAGCGAGTTCGCCTTGGTCCGGGAGCTGGCCCGCCCGCCCGCCGGGGTCTCCCCGGAAGAGTTTGCGGCCATGCTGCCACCCTTGCCAGCAAATTTCGAGCCCCAGGCCGACGAGCCGGAGAAGATCCACTACCTGCTCGATCAGCGACCGTTCCGCCGGCACGCCCGCGACAACTGGACGGAACACGACTGGCGTCTGCATCGCTGGGTCTACCACCGACTGGCGGAACGGGTGGACCAGCACATTGGTCGTGTGCTGGATGCCCTCGACGCCAATGGCCTTGCCGACAACACCCTCGTGGTGTTTACCAGCGACCACGGCGACCACGACGCGTCCCATCGCCTCGAGCACAAGACCGTCCTTTACGAGGAAGCGGCGCGCGTCCCTCTCATCATCCGCAGCCCTGGCCAGGCCGCCCCCGGTCGCGTAGACCGTGAGCACCTCGTTTCCAACGGCCTGGATCTTGCGCCCACCCTCTGCGACTACGCTGGCCTCGCCCCCCATCCCAGTCTGCCAGGCCTGAGTCTGCGTCCTCTAGTCGCAGGGGAGCAACCCGATGGCTGGCGCAGTTACCTGCCGGTTGAGAACGAGATTGGCCGGATGCTCCACTTTGGCGACACCAAGTATTTGTGCTACGATTCAGGTGCACATGCCGAGCAGTTCGCCGACCTGGTGAATGACCCCGGCGAGACCCGCAATCATCTTGACCATCCCGAGTTGCCCGCTGCCCGTGCCCTGGCCGAGCGTGTCTGGTCCCAGTAAGTAAGCACCGCGAGGAGACGATCATGGAACTGCTGTTCGAATCCCACCCCGATCTCCAACTGGTTTCCGGCAAGTGCTACTTCTTCCAGAGCCGCCCGACCCTCTCTCCCGAGCCGGTGCTGGGCTTCGACTGCTTTGCAGAAGCTTGCGGCACCAGCCTCTACGGCACCGTGCTCAAGGACGGGGGGATCTATCGCATGTGGTACCAGGCCTGGCCTGGTGACTGGGATGGGAACAATGCGGACCTCGTGGGCTACGCGGAGAGCGACAATGGCATTGACTGGGTCAAACCCCAGTTGGGTCTGGTGGACTATGGGGGCGACAGCCCCAACTTCACCGATCTTGGCTTCCATGCTCCGGCCGTCTTCATTGATCCCACCGCCCCGGCCAGCCATCGCTATCGCGCCACGGGCTGCACGGGTGCCGGGCGCAAGGCGGGCAATCCCGCGGCCACTGCCTACGCCTACTACACCGCTCATTCGGTCGATGGACTCCACTGGGAACTTGACTCCTCCACCCCGACCTGGAGCGGCGCGGATGTCATCACCAGCGCCTGGCATCCCCAGCAGAATCGAGCCATCGTCGCGCTCAAGAATTCACCCCGCATCAATGGCTTCCGCCGGCGCTCGATCTGGAGCGCCGAGCTGCGGGACGGGGCCTGGTCGCCATCGGTTTCAGCCCTGCTGCCGGATGAGTACGACGACCTCGCCGCCGTCTCCCGTGGTTTCATCAGTGGCGACTACTACGGCATGGGGTTGATGCCTGCTGGCTCCGGCACGGTGGGGTTTGTCTGGGACTTCCGTCACAGTGCGCCGCGCACGGCGAGCGACGATGGCTATGGCGTCTTCGGCGGCGTGGATGTGCATCTGGTCTACCAGGCTGATCCTGGGGCCCGCTGGCAGCATCTGCCTGGCCGTCCCGATTTCCTCTGCCATCGCGATGTGAACTGGGGGCAGGGGAGTCTTTACCGAGGCGGCATCTACACCGCTAGTTGCCCGGTGGATGTCGGTGATGAGACCCGCCTCTATCTCAGCGCCAGCGCCCATACCCATGGCTGGTACGTGGGGGCAGACTGGAAGATCAACGAGGAACTGAAGCAGGAGTTGATCGATGTGGGCATGGCCCGCATCGGCTATGCCTCCTGGCCCAAGGACCGGCTCTTCGGCTTCCGCGCCGATCCCGAGGGCTCGGTGACCATCGTGCTCCCCCCTTGCGCGAACCCGCGCGAACTGAAGCTCAATCTGGTCACCGGCGCTCGCGGCTGGGCCAAGGCCGAGATCTTGGGCGTGGAAGGGCGGAGCCAGGAGGACGCCGTCGCCCTCACCGGCGACCAGTTGGCCGCCGTCGCAGCTTGGATGGATGGCTCGCAGATCCCCGCTTCGCCTGCCGCTTCTGTTCGCGTCCGCATTCACCTGCGCGACGCCGAACTCTACGCCTTCGAAGCGAGTGATGCATAGCAGGAGACGACCATGACCGGCAAGGAACGCATGCGGAATGCCATCACTGGTGCTCCGGTGGACCGTCCCCCCATCTGGATCCGCGAGGGGTTTGATCTTCACCAGCCGCCAGCCGAGGCCGATGATTTCGCCAAAGGCTGGCAGGCCGATCCGGTCTACCGCGACCTGTGGGAGTTCGCTCGAGAGCACTGCGACCAGCGCATTGGCTGGGGCCCCGGCGGACACTTCAACCGCTGGTTGGGGATTGCGCCTCGCCATTTCAGGGGGGAGAGGCGGGAGATCCGTGCGGACCTACGGGAGATCACGACTACCATCGACACGCCGGGCGGACCGCTCACCTCCATCTCTCGCCATCACCGTGGCGAGACCACGGTTTGGCGGACCAAGTACCCGGTGGAGTCGCTGGCGGATCTGAACAGGCTACGGGCTCTGCCATTCGAAGTGCCTCCGGTCAGCTTTGCGGGGTACGAACGCATCCTGAATGAAGTGGGAGACACGGGCGTGCTCTGCCTCAACGGCGCCGCCGCGCGCCTGGGCGCTGTGGGCGACAAGGTCATCATTATTTCCTACGCGCACATGACGCCCGAAGAAGCCCAGGGCTACAAGCCCCGCCTGATCGCAGTGGATGATGACAATCGCGCCACCGATGCGGACATTCGTTAGGCCAT
>JABGQJ010000081.1 GCA_018648945.1 Victivallales bacterium | reverse complement strand
CGTAGATTGGGCGCTTCACGCACAGCAAGACGGACGAGCGAGAGCAGGGACCAAACCCCAGTCCCAGCTCTCGCCACGCCATCGCTGTAAGATATCGAGTGCCGGTACCCAGTGTCCCACGCCCCGTCCGACGTTGCCCAGAGCCTTCGGTACTCCATCATTCCGCCCTTCCACTCTTCCATCATTCCATCATTCCACCATTCCATGATTCCCTGACCCCGTGAGGTCGTAGTGCACGAGAAGCAGGAATTCCATTTCGCGACAGGACCGACCAGCGACCGGCGTTCGCCGGGGCGGTGGGTGGTTTGGCACGCCCTGCAGCGGTGGCCACTGTTGGCGCTGGGATTGGTGGGGGCAGTGGGGAACGCGGTGACGGCATCGGCAACGCCGGTGCTGTTCGGCAAGGCCGTCGAGTTGCTGGAGGGGGCTGATCCAGATACCAAACGGCTGTTCCTCTACGCGCTGGGTGTGGCAGGGGCGGCGTTCCTGCGGGTGGCTCTGCAGTTTGCCCGAAGCGCAAGTTTCGAGTTCGTGGCCCAGCGGGTGGAGCGGGACGTGCGGGATGAGCTGTATCGCAGTCTTCTGGGCAAGAGCATGACTTTCCACAGCCTGCAGCCAGTGGGCGACACGATGGCCCGGGCCACAGGCGATGTGCGCCAGGTGAACATGCTGTTCAGTCCAGGCCTGAACTGGGTGATGGGCTCGGTCATGTTCCTCTTTGTTCCCATCGTCCTGGCCCCCCGCTACCATCCGCAACTGATCATCACACCCCTGCTGTTCGTGGCCCTCTATGTGGTGACGTTGCGGATCTACCTGCGCGTCCTTGCCCCTGCGACGGAGGCGGTGCGCAGTCGGTTCGGCGAGCTCAATACGCGCCTGAGCGAGTCCCTGGACGGCATCGAGTTGGTGAAGGGGAGCGGCCGCGAGGCAGAGGAAAAAGAACGGTTCGACCGTTCGGCAGGACACTACCGGGATGCCTTCGTGCGCCAGGGAGACATCGAGGCGTGGTTCCTGCCCATGTTGCTCTTCTCGCTTGCCCTTGGGTTCGGGCTCATGCATGCGCTCTGGCTCTACCGGGCAGGGGAGCTCGCCCTCGGTCAGGTGATCGGCTACTTCGGGATCCTCATGCTGCTCGACTTCCCCACCTTCGCCTCCATGTTCGCCTACTCCCGCGTGGCGACGGGCCTCTCGGCCGCTGCGAGGGTGCTCGAACTGATCAACCGCCGCACGGACTTGGATCAGAACGAGGGCGGCTACGAAGGCAAGCTGAAGGGCGAGGTGGAGTTCCGGGATGTCTCATTTGCCTACCCTCAGGGCGGGGAAGTCCTGCAGGATGTCAGCTTCCGCGTGAAGCCGGGGCAGACCGTGGCCATCGTGGGCCAGACGGGTTCGGGAAAGACCAGTTTGGTGAAGTTGATCAACCGCGTTCACGATGTCAGCGGCGGCGCCGTACTGGTGGATGGTGTCGATGTGCGCGAGTGGCATCTGGAGACTCTGCGTCAGGGGATCTCGATCATCGAGCAGGACATCTTCCTGTTCAGCAAGAGCGTGCGCGAGAACATCGCCTTCGGCAAGCCGGATGCCACGGAGGAGGAGATTGTCGCGGCAGCCAAGGCCGCGCAGGCCGACGCGTTCATCCGCGAATTCGCCGATGGCTACGACACGGTGATTGGCGAACGCGGGGTGAGTCTCTCCGGCGGTCAGCGACAGCGCCTGGCTCTGGCTCGGGCCTTCCTGACCGATCCGGGGGTCCTGATCCTGGACGACTCCACCAGTGCCGTGGACAGCGCCACCGAGGACCATATCCAGCAGGCCATTTCCGCAGCGGCAGCTGGCAGGACGACGTTCATCATCACCCACCGGCTCTCCCAGATTCGGTGGGCGGATCTCATTCTCGTGGTGCGTGGCGGGCGGCTCGATGCCGTCGGCACGCACGAGCAACTCATGGCTGCCTCCGACGCCTACCGTCGGCTGTTCCAGGACTAGGAGGAAGGCATGAGTTGGTTTGAAGGACTGGATGCGGAGAGTTACGACCGGACCTATTCCGACCGGGAGCTGATCGGGCGTATCTGGCCGTATTTCGCCGCGCAGGGCTCGCGCATGGTCACGGCGATGGTTCTGGTGATGCTGATGGCAGGGGCGGGCGCCGGGGAGCCGATGCTCGTGGGTTACGGCCTCGACTGGGTGAATGTGGATGGGCGGCTGCGCGCCAGCGTCTTCCTGGTGGTTGCGATATTCGCGGTGGGGCTGGCCTGGTGGTTCCTCCGCTGGTTGAACCGCCGATTGCTGGCGCGGCTCGTGGGCGATGTGGTCCGGCACATGCAGGTCGATGCCTTCGGCGCTGCCATCGGGCACGACTTGGCATTCTACGACCAGACGGACTCGGGCAAGGTGGTGTCCCGCATCACCTCCGACACCCAGGAGTTCAGCCAGCTTGTCGATCAGGTGACGCATGTCTTCTACCAGCTGGTGGAGATCGTGATGTTGCTGTGCGTGTTGCTGAGCATCGATGTCCGAATGACCCTGTGGTTGCTGGCCGTGGTTCCGGTCGTGTTGGCCTTTGCCGTGGCGTTTCGCTACGTGGCCCGGCATCTGACGCGGCGAGGCATGCGGGCCATTGCCGAAGTGAATGCGTCGGTGAAGGAGAGTGTTGCCGGCATCGCGGTCACCAAGAACTTCCGCCAGGAACAGGGCGTCTACGACGAGTTCGACGGCATCAACCGCCGCTCCTACGATGCCAACCTCTGGCGGGGGCTGATCCTGAACATGGTGTTCCCGATCCTCACCGGCATCGGCGGCATCGGTGTTGGCTTGGTTGTCTACCAAGGCGGCCTCAGCGTTCTGGGCGGGGCGATCTCGGTGGGGGCCTGGTACCTCTTCCTGCAGAGCCTCGAACGGATCATGTACCCGATGATGCAGCTGACGTCCTTCTGGACACAGATCCAGACGGGGTTGGCAGCGGCGGAACGGATCTTCGCCCTGATCGATGCGGAGCCTACCGTGTGCCAGACCGGAGCCGAACCGGTGACCGACGTGCGTGGGGACATCCAGTTCGAGCACGTCCATTTCCGCTACCGGGAGGAGGAACCGGTGCTGGCAGATTTCAGCTTGCGCATTCAGCCCGGCGAGACGGTGGCATTCGTGGGGCATACGGGGGCGGGGAAGTCGTCGCTGGTGCGGCTGGTTGCCCGTTTCTACGAGTTCCAGGAGGGGCGCATCCTGCTGGATGGCCAGGATCTGCGCGAGCTGGACCTGGTGGGCTTCCGGCGGCATCTGGGGATCGTCCCGCAGACCCCCTTCCTGTTCTCCGGGACGATTCTGGAGAACGTGCGCTACGGCCGGCCGGATGCGACGCGCGACGAGATCGAGCAGATTGCCAACAGTATTGGCGAAGGCGAGTGGCTGCGTGCTCTGCCGGCAGGGCTAGATTCGAACGTGGGCGAACGCGGTGCCCTGCTCTCCATGGGGCAACGCCAGCTGGTGGCCTTGGTGCGCGTGCTGGTACGGCAGCCGAGCATCTTCCTGCTCGACGAGGCGACCGCCAGCGTCGATCCCTTCACCGAGCACCAGATTCAGGAAGCCATCAGCCTGATCCTAGCGCGCACGACTAGCATCCTCATTGCCCACCGTCTCAGCACCGTGCGCGCCGCCGACCGTATCCTGGTGTTGGACCATGGGCGTATTCTCGAGGAAGGCGACCACGGACAACTCATGGCAGCGGGCGGCCACTACGCGGAGCTCTACGACACCTATTTTCGCCACCAGAGCCTGGAATACGTCGAGACCATGCGTGTCCGGCTGGCGGCCGAAGGATGAAGGAAGTCGGCTCAGTGACCGCTACACCTATCCCATACGCATTTGGTGTCAAAGGCGGGGTAGTCGTGGAGCCCTCGGGAGAGGGCATTCCATGGCGGAATCCTGGAGCGGCCGCTGTCCTGGGCGGACCAGGCTATTCCTGGCGCTTGAGGGACAGGTCGTCGATGTAGGTGGTGGAGGCGGTGGTGGCATCGCTGATGAAGCCGAGCCAGTGGAGAGCGCGGAAGGCGTCGCCGCTCCAGGGAAGTGCAGGGAAGGAATAGTCGCGATGGCCGGGGACTTGAAGGGTCAGCCCGAACGTCCCCGTGCCGTTGCCGCCCAGGGTGGCGGTGATGGTGACGACCACCCACTTCTCCACGGGGATGTTCGCCACGAACTTGCCGCCGGCCTCCACATTGCCGTTGCCCAGGAAGAGTACGCTGGGACCGATACAGGAGGGGTACTCGGTGGTGTCGCGCCACTCGATGCGCATCCGGGCTTCCTTGCCGATGCGGATGGCGAAGGTCTGGCGGGTCGTCCCCTGGGTGAGTTCCGGCCGATAGAACATGTGCGGCTGCCAACTGGGTTGGGCTTCGGCGGCGTCCACCAATCGCAGGCAGCGCGCGCCTTTGTAGGGCTTCTCGGCCACGACTCGGATGGAGGCGGGCCCCCCGTCGCCGCTGACCTGGGCCCAACGGGGCTTCTGCCCAGCGGCTGTCTCCTCGAATCCCTCGGCGAATTCGCGGGGCGCTGGCGCTGGTGGTGGCGGCGGCATCTTGGTGGCCGGGTGCTTCACGCTACGCGCCTCGGCCACCCAGTCGGGGTCGCCGTAGAGCCCGATTTTAGTGGTATCGATAGGCTCGAAGCCCAGAGCCAGGGCTGGAGAGTCGGGGCGCAATCGGAAGTCGAGTGTCTCGGCGTTCACGAACTTGGGATCGGCGATGACCGAGTGCCGATCCAGGCCATACTCGCGCCACTCATCGAACTGGTACCGATAGAACTCCAGGTCCTTCCCGCCGTCCGGCGTCCAGTAGACATTCGAATCCCAGACCCCCAGGGGCTCCTTGGCGCCGAGGCGGGCGAAGAGCCGACCGGAGGACATGGGGATGAAGAGTTGGCCCTGCGTCAGATAGACGATGTTCCGCTCGAAGACATTGGGTTCCTTCTCGGTCCAGCAGGGCCAGAGCATCTGCTTTGCGGTGAGCGCGAAGACGTTGTTGCGGATGGTGTTGTTGTGTCCGCCATTGTGCTTCATCAGGCCCCCGGTGAGGGTGTGGTAGACGATGTTCTTCTCGACCAGATAGCCGTTGGTGGTGGCATCCAGGTAGATACCCCAGCCAATGTGGTTGTAGGGCCAGACATCGTGGAACAGGTTCTCGCGGATGATGCTGCCGGGAGACGTGCCGAGCGTGTAGATCGCGCCGCCGTCGTTCAGGTGCCCGTTCATCACGTGGTGGACGTGGTTTCGCACGATGGTGTTGTGGTGGCAGGAGTTCTTGGCGTCGTTCCAGTTCCAGCCGATGGACATGCCGGAGTAGCGGAAGTCGTGGATTTCGTTATGCGAAATGGTGTTGTGATGGCTCTGCGCGACCCAGACGCCCACCCCGGCGGCAAATACACGACCGCCATCGAACAGGTGGTTGTTGTCGACCAGGTTGTGCGCTGCCGCCCGCCCCTCGTCTTTGGGCCGGTAGGCCGTGCCGATCCGAATGCCCCCCGCCCCCAGATCGAAGAGCCGACACTGGCGGATCGCGTTGCCGACACATCCCTCCGCGAGCCAGATGCCGTACTGGCCGGTCCGAGCCACTTCGCATTTCTCCAACAGGCAGTTGCGGGCCCCGGTCGCCATGATCGCGGCAGGTACGGTGACGGCGGCTTGCGGGTCGCTGTGTCCGTCGGGATCGAGAGTCCATTCGTCATGCTGGAAGGACAGACTGACCAGGGCCACGTCTTCCACATAGAGCCCAACAGCGGCTTCCCCGCGCAGTTCCACCAGCGAGCCAAGACGGGGTGCAATGAACTGGCTCTCGCGCAGCTTCTCGCCCGGCAGCGGCAGGTAGCGCACCGTCCGGCGCCCGCGGTCGATGCGCCATTCCCCGGGGGAGTCGAGAGCGTCCGGGGCATTCTCCACATAGTAGCGCTGGCCATGTCCCCAGCGCTCAAAGGGCCAGTTGGCCAAGCCAGTGAAGGTCACCGTGTCGCCATCCAGCGACTCGATGCGGTGCCAAGAGGTCTCCCAGGAATGGTAGGCAACGACGTAGATATCGTCCAGATCCGGCCAGGGGTCGAGATCTCCCGGCTCGAAACGGAAGGCTTTCCGCGTCTCCTCGGCCTTGCCGGCCACCGTGAAGAATTGCCCTTCGTTTGGTGTCCGGGCCCGGGTGCAGCGCCGCCCGTTGCGGAAGAGCTGGTTGAAGACCAAAGGCTTGCCGGCGATCCTCGGCAACGACGCTTCCCAGAAGCCACCCCGGCGCCGTCGCCAGTTCACCACGGGCACGCCGCCGCTGAAGATCGGGGTCTCACCTGCTGCCGCCCGATAGGTCGTGTGGGAATCGATCGGGGTGAGTACAAGGGGGTTGGCAAGGCGATAGGTGCCACCGTGGACGATCACCTCTGGACGCTCCCGCAATGTGCCTGCCGCTCGGAGGCGTCGCAGCGCATCGCGCGCCCCGGCAAGCGACCGCCAGGGAGCGGCCTGCGTGCCTGCCGCGCTATCCTTGCCGCTAGGCGAGACGTGGAACTCGGCAGCTAGAAGGGAGCTCATGACGGCGAGTGACAGGGAAACGGAGAGCCAGCAGGTCCGCATGATCATACTCCCACGCGTTTGTGACAGACTATCCCTACGTTGCCTTGAGATCCCGCCAGTTTCCAGTGCTTCTGCCGCGTGGAGCGGAAAGCGCGGCCAAACGGCAGTAGATTGAGGCACACTGATACCAGCTCCGGATTTCCCTCCCATGATCGTTCTTGGCATCGAGACCAGTTGCGACGAAACCGCGGCCGCCCTTGTGCGGGATGGCCAGGACGTGCTCGGCAACGCCGTGGCTTCGCAGATCAAGCTGCACGCGGGCTACGGCGGCGTGGTGCCGGAACTGGCGGCACGCGAGCATCTGCGGGCCATGGACGTAGTCGTGAACGAGGCCCTGGCTGAAGCCGAGCTGGATGCCTCGGCAATCGACGCGGTGTCGGTGACCTGTGGTCCTGGCCTGATTCCCGCCTTGCTGGTGGGGACCTCCTACGCCAAGGGCCTGGCCGCTGCGCTCGGGTGTCCGTTCCTGGGCGTGAACCACTTCCTGGCCCACATCTACGGGGCGTTCCTGGGGCATCCCGAGGTGTTGGCGGACGCGGGAGCGTTCCCCTTGCTGGCGCTGGTGGCCTCGGGCGGGCACACCGCCCTGGTCGTCATCGAGTCGACTGGGCGCGCGCGCATCGTCGGCACCACCCTGGACGATGCTGCGGGTGAAGCCTATGACAAGGGCGCGAAGATTCTCGGACTTGGCTATCCGGGCGGTCCTGTCCTAGACCGCATCGCCAAGACCGGCAATCCCAAGGCCCACAAGTTCCCTCGTGGACTGACCGGTGGTGGCGGTCGCCCCCTCAAGCCGGAGCACCGCTACAACTTCAGCTTCAGCGGTGTCAAGACCGCGCTGCTCTATGCTACCAGGGACAAGGAACTGGACGAAGCTGCTCTGGCCGATGTGGTGGCCAGCTACCAGCAGGCCATCGTGGATGTCTTGGTGGGCAAGACCATCCGCGCGGCGGCCGAGTATGACACGCCGACCATCTGCATGTGCGGTGGCGTCGCCTGCAACAGCCAGTTGCGCGCGGACATGGGCGCCGCGGCAGCCAAGGCTGGCCGCCAATTGGTCCTGGCCCCGCCCAAGTACTGCACGGACAACGCTGCCATGGTGGGCGGCATCGCTTACCACTACCTGTCCCGTGGTATCGCCTCGGAAATGAGTCTCAGCGTCTCGGCCCGGCTCAACCACAGCCTCGGTACGGTCCCGTTCGCGCCCAACGCGCAGTAGCCTGCCGAGGGATCGAGAAGCCACACCTCGAATACCAGCTTGACACCCGTCTGCTGGCGGACACGTTCGCGCCTGGGACACCAGCGCCACTCACGCGCGTGCCCTTGCAGCCACAGTCACCAGCCAGACGAGCCGCGAGACGAAAGGACGGGGCATCCGTGCCGACCAGATTGCTGCCTCGACCAAGGGAGGGCCATGGGGGGTTCCCCGGCCCGGGCAAAGGCAAGCGCTGCCTGCAGCTCGGCTTCGTTGCGGGGCGCCAGCAGAACAGGGCGCGCGGTGCCCACACCCAAGGTCGTGGACTCACCCCAACTTGCTTGCGGCAGTCAGGAGATCTTCCATCTCGCGTTTGGCCAGCTGCGCCCGCAGCGGTTCGATCAGCCCGTGGATGTCGCCCGCCCCAATGACCACAACCACGGTGGGCTTGCTGCGGGTGGCGCGAGCCACTTCCTCGGCCAGTTTCCCCAACGGTTCGCTCGCATAGCGGGATGGAGTATCCTGAATGCCATGTGCGATCGCCGCCGGATCGGCGAGGTCCGCGTCCTGTTGCCAGGCGGCAAAGGGGCGATAGACGACAACCCGGTCGGCGCGGGACAGCTCCTCGGCGAACTGCGCGCCAAAGCGCAGGACCCGTTCGAAGCGGTGAGGCTGGAAGACCACGTGCAGGTAGTGGTCCGGATAACCCTCGCGGATGGCGGCGATGGCGGCGTGCAGCTCGGTGGGATGATGGGCGTAGTCCTCGACCAGAACGGTCCTGCCATCATGGGAGCGATAGCGCACGGACAGGCGCCGATCCACGCCGGGGAAGGTCCGCAGCGCCGCAAGCCCATCGACCGGGGACACGCCAAGCCGGCAGGCGACGGCCAAGGCCAGGGCCGCATCGATCCGGTTGTGCCTGCCGGGCATGGGAAGGTCCAGACGCAGGGCCTCCTCCCCCACGAATGCTGCGTTGGGGTGGTCGCCAAAGAGGCGGCGCGTGGCGGGGCTGTCCCACGCCAGCACATGATCAGCCCGCTGGGCAAGCGTTCGGAAGCAGTTCTCCAGGCCCTCGACTCCTCCCACACTCCAGCAGTGGTCGTCCTCGACGTTGATGACGACTGCATGGGTGCTCCGCATAAGCGCCTGCGTACCGTCGCTTTCGTCCACCTCGGTGACCAGGATCCGCCGCCCGCCGGCGCCGGCTGCCCGGGCCCAGCCCGGAATGCTCGCCCCCACCAGGAAGCCGGGATTGCCCCCTGTCGTGCGGAGGATGTGCGCCAGCATCGCGGTGGTGGTGGTCTTGCCATGGGAACCGGCGATGGAGACGACCACCGGGAAATGGGTGGCCAGCCGGGCCAGGAACTCGCCGCGAAGACAGGTTGGGACGCCCCTGGCTTCGGCATCGCGCCGTTCCGGGTTGCCGGGAGGGACCGCATTCGAGTAGACGACAAGACCGGCCTCGGCGGGCACGGCTTCCCCGTGGGGGGCGCATACCCCCAAGCCGCGCGCCGCGAGTGTTGCCAGCATGGGCGAGTCGGCGGCATCCGTGCCGGTGACTTCGACGCCCCAATCGGCCAGGATATGGGCCAGTCCGGCCATGCCCACCCCGCCAACGCCGACGAAATGCACATGCTGCCAAGGGAGGTGGCTCTCTGTCCGCGTCACTTCGGCCATCGCGCACACACCTCCCCCAGGAGCACGCCCAAGTTCCCAGCCCCGTCCTCGGCGGTGGCCACGATCCCCGCATGCGTGGCGGGCGCCATCTGGTCGGGGTCGTTCACATTGGTGATGCAGGAGATGCCGAGCACCTTCACTCCGGCTTGTACCGCCGCCATGGTTTCCTGCACGGTGGACATGCCGATGGCGTCGGCCCCGGCCTGCCGGTAGAAGCGGGTCTCGGCGGGAGTCTCCAGATTGGGCCCCCTCACTGCCAGATAGACGCCTTGATGCAGCCCGATGCCGAGATCTCGGGCCGCCTGAGCTGCGATGGACCGGACTTCGGCGTCGTAGGCGCGGGACATATCGGGGAAGCGCGGCCCCCACCGATCATCATGCAAACCGGCCAGACAGCTGTCCCCCATGGCATTGATATGGTCTTTGATGAGCATTAGATCGCCAGGGCAGTAGGAAAGATCGAGCCCTCCGGCAGCGTTCGTCACGACCATGCCACGCACCCCGCAGCGGAACAGCGAGCGCAATGGAAACACCACCTCTCGCGCCGAATATCCCTCGTACATATGGCTCCTTCCATGAAGCACAACGACATCCCTGCCACCGACTTGCGTACAAATCAGGCGGCCCTTGTGCCCCGGTACGGTCGAGCGCGGGAAGTGCGGGATTTCGGTATAGTCGAGAGCCCGTGAAGCGGCGCCCTCGCCGGCCAGATGGCCCAATCCCGTACCGGTCACGATGACCAAGTCTGGACAGGGATCGAGAAATGGCCGAAGAAAGCTGGCTGTTTCTTCGAGAAATAGGTAGTATGGTACCGTAGTCATCAGCACAGGTCTCCGCGAGCGGCTTTGCCTTCCGATTCATAGGACTACTATCGCGGACACGCCCCGAGGCGCAAGCCTGTTGCTGGCAGTTACGAGCCGTAGACAGCATTGTGCATGTGCGTTTGCGGCAATGGTATGTTGCAGAGAGGGTGGATGCCTATAGTATGGCCGCCAAAGTAGCAGTAAAGCACCCCGACCGACCACCTGAATGGTTCGATAGGTGGCCCGGAACGGCAAGTCACCGGAATCTCTTCAAGCCAGGCATTCGGCAGTATGGGCGCCGGGCCGCGGAGGCGAAGCCTCGCGAGTTCAAGTGGTTGCCCGATGGGCTGAGGCTGAACCTTGGTGACCAGGTGGCGACCTGGCGGATGCGCGAGGGACAGTGGTCGCCAAGCTGTACGTGCGGCTATGGCGAGGGACGCTGTCCGCACGCTTATGCCGCCTGCCTCCTCTTCGACATCGTCGCCCAGGAGGAGGGGTGGTCGGGAGACGGGGGCCTGCCGACCAGCAGGTTGCTACGCATGGCGGCTAGGCGCGGGCGAGCCCCCAAGAAGCAACCGACGCTCCCCAAACTGGCAGTGCCTGCGCCCGGAAGCGCCCCGGAAGGCGCGGCGGAACCCGTGCCGGAGCCCCCACCCGAGAACGCGGCGGAAGATACAGCCAAGGGCGAGGCGGGCAACACAGCAAACGGCAAAGCGGGGAACAAGGCAGGGGAACAGAACGGGAGGCGCAAGCAACAGGGCAAGTCGCGCGGCCAGGGACAGAAGCGGAGCAGCGCGATCCCGAAGAACACGACCCTGGAAGTTGAGGCCGATTTCCAGCACGAAGACGACAACGTCGCCATTCGCGTCTATCAGCGTCGCGAAGGCGAGCGATCCCTGATGCGGATGCAGAGCCTGCACAATCTCTGCCTGCGCGCCCAACGGGGGGACCGACGCACGGCGAAACTGCCGGACTTGGACCGGCGGTTCCTGCGCTGGCTAGCCCCCCAGCTCCGCCGACGCCGGGGCGAGATGCGCCAGAATCTGCTGCTGCTGAAACTCACCCGAGGCGAGTTCAGTCGTTGGCTTGAGGCCTGGGCAGACAGTCCCGGGCGCTTCCTGGAGCGCAATTCGCAGGCGTTCCTGACTCCCGACGGCACCCAGCCAGCCCGGATGGTCATCGAGCTTCGCGACGACGGTGAATGGGTCGAGATCGCGCCTGTTGTGGTGGCCCCGAACGGAACCCGCGCCGACCTGCCGGATGTGTTCCGCCAGTTGGCCGAGGGCAAGGGCAACGTCGTCATGGATGGCCACTTGCTGGAGTTCACCCCCCCCATCTCCTGGGAAGTGATTCGCAAGGCGTTCATGAAGAAGGTGCCCCGCATGAAGCGCGAGCACGTGGCCAAGCATCTGCCTGCCCTGCTGGATGGGCGCCTGGACATTGTGGAGGGCAAGTGCGTGGAGCGTCACCGCGCGGATGCGCCGCGCATCTTCCTCGAAGCCCGGCCTGCCGGAGCCGACATCATGGTCCGCGCCACCGTGGGCGGCAAGCCCCTCACTGCCAATGCGGCCGGCGTCTCCGGGCGAATTCGGCAGAAGCGGAGCAAGTTCGTGATCACCCTCCTGGATGGTGCCGGCCTGCGCCAGGTGCGGCGACTTCTCCGCGATCTGGGCGAGCCCACGCCGGAGGGCAAGGTCCGGGTCTCCGGCGATCCGGCCTGCATCGAGAAGTTCGTCAAAGGCTGGCGCCGCCTGCCCAATGATGTGAAGCGACGGTCCGATCCCAACCTTCGCGGCCTGCTCAGCGGGGCCTCGACCGTCAAACCCACGGTCGTGGTGCGCGAGGAAGGGAACTTCGTGGATCTCCAGGTCGCCTGGACCTGCCGGGGCATCCGCATCGAACAGCGCGAGCTGCGCGACGCGGTGGCACGCAGTTGCTCGGTGTTCCGCACCGCCCGCGGCGAGTGGGTCAGCATCGACCGCGAAAAGACCGCCCAGGTCATGGCCGAACTCGACGCGACCAACCTCCTTGGCGAGGACCGGACCTCGCGCCAGTTCCGCGGCGCAGCGCGGAAGAGCCTGAACCGCTTGATCGAGACGCTGGGAGCGGAAATCTCCCGCTCCTGCAAGAGTCTTGCCGACCGCCTGATCGCCGAGCCGGACCCCGAGCTGCCCGTTCTCGACGAACGGCTAAGCACCATTCTGCGCCCCTACCAGTGCGAGGGATTCGAGTTCCTTGCCGACCGCGCCGCCAGTGGTGTCGGCGCCATCCTGGCAGACGATATGGGCCTGGGCAAGACGCTTCAGGCCCTGGCCCTGATCGATGCCCTGGCCCGGGAAGGGGAGTGCAAGAAGGCCTTGGTAGTCTGCCCCGCGTCCGTCATGGGCGTCTGGATGGAGCAAGCCGACCAGTTCTGCCCCGAGCTGCGCTGCACCACCTACCGAGGCCCGGCGGAACGCCGCCACGAGGTCCTGAAGAGTGGCGACTGGCAGGTGCTGGTGATGAACTACGCGCTCCTCCGCATGGATGTCGAAGTCCTGATGCAGCAAGAGTTCGATCTGGTGATTCTTGACGAGGCTCAGTACATCAAGAACCCGGATGCGCAGGTGACCCTGGCCGCCAAGGCCATCAAAGCCAAGCGGACCCTGGCCTTGACCGGCACGCCCCTTGAGAACCGCCTGCTCGATCTGTGGTCGATCATGGACTTCCTGAACCCTTCCTTCCTCGGGCCAAAGGACCTCTTCATGGCCCGCTTCGAAGGGCCGCATGGGCTAAGCCGCCTCGCCGAACGCATTGCGCCGGTGATTCTCCGCCGGACCAAGGAGGCCGTGGCCCCCGAATTGCCGCCACGGACCGAGGAAGTCATCCATATCGATCTGCCGCTTGCCCAGCGCAAGATCTACGACCAGCAGCTTGCCAAGGCCCGGCACTCGCTGAAGACCCGTGGCCCGATCGAGATCCTGGCCTCGATCACCCGGTTGCGCCAAATCTGCTGCCATCCCATGCTGGTGGACGAGGTGTTCGCGGCGGGGTCCGCCAAGCTCGACACGCTGGTGGAGATGCTGGAGGAGATTGTGGCCGGGGGCCATTCGGCCCTGGTGTTCAGCCAGTTCACAAGCATGCTGGATCTGGTACGGGAAGCCCTGGCGACCGCCGAGATCCCGACCATGACCATCACCGGCGAAACCCCGACTCACCGCCGCGGGGAACTGGTCCGGGAGTTCAACGAATCCCCGCACGAGAATGTCTTCTTGCTCAGTCTCCGCGCGGCGGGCACGGGCCTCACCCTCACCCGCGCCGACTACGTGTTCCTCTACGATCCCTGGTGGAATCCAGCCGTGGAACGCCAGGCCATCGACCGCACGCACCGCATCGGCCAGGACAAGCCGGTCTTCGCCTACCGTCTGGTCGCGGCGGAAACCGTCGAGGAGAAGGTGCTCTTCATGCAGGAACAGAAGGCCGAGCTCTTTGACGAGGTGCTCGGGGGCGCGGAGAGTCGTGGCATGCCATCCCGCCTCACGGCCTCCGATCTGCGCTCCTTGCTGGAGTAGTACTCGCCAATGGGAACGGATTCCTGGGGGACGGGCCCCGCGACGGGCGTGGTGGGACGGATACTCCCTTCGCCCTCCTCGTCTCCCCGGTCAGCCTGCCGGGTAGCGGCGGCGGTACTCGGTCGGCGAGCAGCCTGCGAATCGATGGAATACGCGCGAGAAGTACAGCCTGTCGCCGTAGCCGACGGCAAAGGCAATCTCACCGATGTCCAAGTGGGTGCGGGTGAGCAGTTCTGCCGCGCGTTCCAGGCGGAGGCGAGCCAGCAGGCGCATCGGGCTTTCGCGACGCTCCCGTTGGAAGAGCCGGCACAGATGGGCCCTGGACAGGCCAACCGTCGCGGCCACGTCCGATAGGCGCAGTTCCGGGTCCGCAAAGCGCTGGTGGAGGACATCCACGGCGGCTTCGACGGCTCGGGGGCCGTGGGCTCGGCCGGGGTTCCGCGGGTCCAATTCCTCTCGCAGGCAGGCGAGGAGAAGAAGCACCCGGGCCTTCAGGCGTGGTTCGTGGCAGCCTTGTCGACGGCTGAACTGGCGGACCACGGCGGCGTAGTGGTCGCGCACCCGGCCGGGGTTCGGGATGGCCCCGGCCAAGAGCAGCGGCTGGGCCGCGAACCGGACCAGGGATCCGCTCAGGGGGGCGGCGAAGGAGAGGCACCAGTAGGCCCACTGTCCTTCGGCTATCCCCCGGTTTCCGAAGTGTGCGTTCAGGGCCACTACCGTTCCAGGTTCGGTACGTATGCTCAGGTCCGCAACCGACACGTTGGCGGGACTGCCCTCCGCGTGGAAGCCAAGCTCCAGATAGGGCGCTCTCGCCGTGTTGACCGGGATGCGGTCTTCGGCCGCATAGGTCACCGGGACCTGCGGTAAGGGAGTGACCCAGGCGAGGAGTTCATCCAGGAAGACGCAAAGATTATCCATACAAACGCGACCCTTTTCCATATGGAGTGCCGTTGAGGCCAATGTGTTGCCTGGTATATTCGATGTCAACGACTCTTTCCGGTTGGCGAATATTGTCTATACCGATGACCCCACAGGAGAAAGCCCGATGTTGAGCGAAAAAGAGATCGCGAGCGCCCTGCAGTACCCGAAGCCGGACTTCGTCTGGAAGGCCGAGCCCTTGCTGGGCGGCACCTACGGCGAGGAAGAGATCGACGCGGCAGTCGCGGCGATGCGGGAAGCCATGAACATCCATGAGGGATTCGGCTTCTCCGCCCCCCCCATCCCGGATTTCGAGCAGGCCTTTGCCAAGTACGCGGGTACCAAGCACGCCATCGCCATCAACAGCGCCGGTCCCGGCCTGGATATGGCCATGCGCTACCTGGAACTCCAACCCGGCGACGAGGTGATCGTTCCCTCCCTGAACTACCAGGCCGCACCCTTGGCCGTCCTCGGGGCCGGTGGCCAGGTCGTCTGGGGCGAGGTGGATCCGCGGACCTTCCAGCTGGATCCAGCGGATGTGCTCAAGAAGCTGACTCCTCGGACCCGCGCCATCTTCCCAGTCCACATGAACGGGCTGTCCGCCGCCATGGACGAGTTGATCGAGATCGGTCAGCAGAATCCCCATCCGACCCATGGCCCGATCCCCGTGATTGGCGACGCGGCCCGGGCCTGCGGTGGCGGCTACAAGGGCGGCAAGATCGGCAAGAAGGGACTGATGACGGTCTTCAGCTTCCACACCATGAAAAACATGACCACCCTCGGTGAGGGCGGCATGGTTACCACCGACGATGACGATGTGGAGGCCTTCTGCCGGTCGGTGCGCATGTACGGCAGTGGGGTCAATCGCTGGGGCACCTCCAACGTGATGACCAAAGTCCAGGCCGCCGTTGGCCTGGTGCAGTTGAGCAAACTGGATGGTTTCATCGATGCGCGGCATCGACTGGCCGAGGCCAGGGACGAGATGCTCGCTGGCCTGCCCGAAATCGAGATCCCCTGCGAGCCTGCGGACTGCCGCCACAGCTACTACCTCTACACCTGCCTGGTCAAGCCCGAATGGGCCGGCGAGAAGCGCAACCAGATCATGGCCATGATGGCCGAGGATTTCGGTATCGGCTGCGTGATTGCCAACGCGCCAGTCTATGACTCGCGCAAGGACCTGGCCGACCATACGGCCGGACAGCGCACCCCGCGCTCCGAAGAGACCGCCAAACGCCTCTTCTGCGTCTCGCTCCATCCCGCCATGGACGACGCTCTCAACGAGTACATCGCCGCCGCACTCATCACCTGCGTCAAACGCCTACGGTAGAGGGAAAGGGAGGGGCGCTGCCCCAGACCCCCGCCGGGGAGACTCGTCTCGTCTCCCCGGACCCCTCAGACAGGGTCGCAGCGCGCCATCGTTTTCGTGAAACACCTACCGAACTGACATGCGTCCCTGCGGCTCGTTTTCGCTTGACCTGCGTTCGCCCTTCGGTATAGTATGTGCTCTTCTGCCCAGCCTCTTACGCGGAGAGGTGACAGAGTGGCCGAATGTGCTCGCCTGGAAAGCGGGTGTACCGAAAGGTACCGTGGGTTCGAATCCCACCCTCTCCGCCAGACTTAATCAGCCCGGGTTGACTCTACCGAGTCGATCCGGGCTGATTCCATCTGCTGTGGGAGGGTTCGCCTCCCATCTGGGTTCGACCGCCGCTCCAACGGCCTCGTCATACATGCGCCGTCGGGCTTGCCCACGCCGTTCCCCCAATCTGAAATCGGGAATCTCAAATCACGAACGTCCCCGATGCCGGGCAGAACCTGTCTCACGCGGGTATCTTGCCGGAGGCACCGGTAGCCCACACGATGGAGTTGGCAGGCATGCATTCCCCGACCCTGGACGTACAGAGCGCAGTGCAGCGGATCATCGACGCCGCGGTGGCGAGTGGTGCCGAGAACGCGATCCAGGTTGCCGCGTACCTCGATGGCGAACAGGTGGTGGATGCTTGGGCGGCCCCACCCTCGCAGCCAGTTGCGGCGAGGAGTCTCCTCCCGTTCTTCTCGACCGGCAAGGGCATCGCGGCCACCGCCGTGCACCTTCTGGCCGAACGGGGCGTGCTCGCCTGGGACGATCCCATCGCTCGACACTGGCCTGAGTTTGCCGCGCACGGCAAAGGCGGCATCACGCTGCGGCATGTGCTCAGTCACACGGCAGGGCTGCCGATGATGCCCGAGCAGGGCGCCCTGGCGCTCATCTGTGACTGGGGTGGCATGTGTGCCTACCTTGCTGATGCAGAGCCCCTGCATCCACCTGGCGCCCAACGCCACTATCATGCCATCACCTATTCGTGGCTGGTGGGCGAAACCGTTCGTCGGGCCGATGGGCGCGACTTCGCAACCATCGTGGAGCATGAGATCTGCCGTCCGCTGGGTATCGATCGCCTTTTCTTTGGCGTTCCCGAAGCCCTGCTGGCAGACTGTCTGGATGCCGCTCCCGCGTTGCCGGTGGCTGAACCGGCGGGCGTCGCCCCGCCAACGCCTCCCGATCCGGTGGCGCAGCGCGCCATTCCCCATTGGGTCTATCCTCTTGAGGACTGGGTCAACAGCCGGGAGATCCGGCGCGTCTGCATTCCCGCGTCGAATGGATTTGCCAATGCTCGTTCGCTGGCCCTGCACTACGCCGGGTTGCTGGGCAAGGGCGTGGATGGCGTCAGGCTGTTGACCGATGCCACGATTGAGGCGGCCACCCGCTGGGACGAGGGAATCGATAGGGCCATCCCTGGAGATGGCC